>JANYJA010000154.1 GCA_025358575.1 Terriglobia bacterium | reverse complement strand
TGGTCCTCTCGATTCAGGATGACGGCCAGGGGTTCGATGCCAAGCGATCTCGCGGATTGGGACTACTCGGGATGGAGGAACGCGTGGCGCATCTGGGCGGAAGCTTGCAGCTGGTATCCCAGCCAGGCGGAGGCACATTGATCTCCGTAGTCCTGCCGCTGGACCTAAGCGAAGGCGTTGGAAAAAGCCAAGCGTTGGAAAAAACGGCTATACCATGAACCCCATCCGAATTATGTTGGCGGACGATCACACCGTAATCCGCAAAGGACTGCGTGCCTTGCTGGAGCGTCAGGATGGATTCCTGGTCGTGGCCGAAGCGGCCGATGGCCGTGAAGCGGTGGAAATCGCGGCGTCCTTATGCCCCGACGTCGCTGTCATGGACATCGGAATGCCGAACCTGAACGGCATCGAAGCGGCCCGCCGGATCACGGAGAAGCGGCCGGAGACCGCCGTGGTGATCCTCAGCATGCACGCCGACGAAAGCTATGTTTTGCGGGCCTTGAAATCGGGAGCTCGAGGATACCTGCTGAAAGATTCGCCGGAGGAAGATTTGATCAACGCGATTCGCGCCGTGCATCAGGGGAAGGCATTCTTCAGCCCCGAGATTAGTAAGATGCTGGCCGAAGATTACATGCGCCGGATGCGGCAGAGGGGCGTGGACGACAGCTACGAACTGCTGACCCCTCGCGAACGGGAGATTTTGCAAATGTTAGGCGAGGGGAAATCCAACAAGGACGTGGCCACGAAACTTAACCTGAGCCTGCACACGGTGGAGACGCATCGCGGAAATATTTTGGAAAAACTGAATCTCCACGGCATGGCGGAGATGATCCTTTACGCGGTGCGTAAGGGGATTGTGACGTTCTAGACCGCCGATTTCACGGGAGGCGGATCCGCCTTCCAGTAGTACCACGCCCGCTGCAGCGTTTGACTCACGACGCGTTCATCGAGAGGCTTGGCGATGACATCGTAGCCGCCGTGCATCACCACTTCGCGCCACAGGTACTCATCGCTCACACGTGAGGTTAGTAAGAAGCAGTTTCGGGGCGAGCATTCCACCATCCGCGCCAGCACTTCCCGCCAGCCCCAGCCGGGAAGATCGCGGTCGCACAGAACGATGGGAAAGGCCTGAGTGGTGAGCAAAAGACGTGCTTCCGGCACCGATTGAGTGATCATAATGTCCCACTCGCCCTTCGCCCGGAGGCTTCTGTAGAAGGTCTGATCCCAAGCCGAAGCAGTGATGACGAGAACTCGCGGAAGGTCCAGTTTCTCTGGAGGGCGGCTCGGGAACAGGACGCGGCGCCACCACGATTTGGCCATATCGATTCCTAGCGAAGGGCTCCCATCTGATACGACAACTCGGCGCGCCGGGCCTGATAGTTATACCCTGCGCTGGAACCGGCGATCTCGGCCGCGGTTACGTTCAACTGGGCTTGGCTCAGTTCCACAATCGATCCCAAACCAAGGTCGTAGCGCCGCTGCGCCAAGTCGAGCGCGAGCTTGGCCTGATCCAACAGCTGTGCTGTCAGGGCCAGGCGTTCGAAAGCGGTAGCCGCATTCAGGTAGGCGATACGGACATCGCGTGCGACACGATTGCTAAGCTCGTTTACATTCTGAGCCGCGGCCTTGGCACGTAAATCGGCCTCTGCTCGACGCGCCTGGAAGAGATGTCCATTCAGAATTGGAATACTGACATTCACACCAATCGCTCCATACCTGCCAGGCACCTGAACCTGCGACGCGGGAGCGAAACCAGCAGAGGCCGCGACGCTGATGGTAGGAAGCCTGAGATCTTTCTCCGCTTGTGCGAAGCGCTGTGCGGAATCCTGTTCGAGATGTAGACCGGCAAGCTCGGGCCGATCCCGCACCGCTTGATCCATGAATGAATCCACCGTGTCTGGAAGAAGATCGGGCATTGGCTCCGCGGTTAGAGAGAATCCGCCTTGCGCATATTGCCCTGGAAGCCCAATCGCGGTGGCCAACTCTGCGTAGGCGGATTTGACATCACTCTGGGCGTTCGCGAGCAACAGCTTGGCATCGGCAAGGTTGACATTTGCGAAGCTAACGTCGAGTGTCGACTTCAGATTGCTGCGAGCCAAGGTAGAAACCTGATCGGCAACCAGTTGGCGGGCATTCACCGTCTGCAGCGCGACTTTCAGTATGGCTTCGGCCCGCAACGCGCCAAAATAGGAGCGGGCGACGGTCAGCAGGATTTGTGCGCGTGTGGTCTGCGTGACTTGATCCTGCGCCTGCGCGTGGAGCTTGGCGGAATCCACCAGACGGCTGGTGCGCCCAAAGTCGGTGACAAGCTGACTCAGCAGAAGCCCGGTTCCAAGGCGATTGTAGACCACCGGGTTGTTTAATCCGCCGGCCGCCAAGCGGCTTCCTGTGTCGGCCCCGACGGCAGTGATTGCGCCGGAGAGCGCAGGCTCAAAGTTCGCATGCAATTCCAATGGAACCTGGGACGCCGCTGCCGCGGTGAATTGGGCGGCACTGAGTTGCGGATTATTGGCAATCGCAAGACGTTGTGCTTCCGCCAGTGTTAGCTGCAGTGTGTTTTGCGCGGTGGCGACGCCCGCGATACCAAGGATGGTAAAGATGCAGATGCAGGTTGGTCTCATGGAACGTCTACTTCCGCTACTTCCGCCGGGTTGCCGCGGTAGACCAACAAGTATGCCGCCGGCACCAGGAACATGGTGAACACGACGGAGAAACTGAGTCCGCCTAAAATCGCACGAGCCAGAGGCGCGTAACTCTCGCTGCCTTCGCCTAGCTTGAGAGCCATCGGCAACAATCCGATGATGGTAGCCAGCGAGGTCATCAGGATGGGCCGCAAGCGTACGCGACACGACATCGCTACGGCTTCACGGACGGCCATCCCTTGTTTGCGTAACTGCCGGGTGAATTCCACGATCAAGATGCTATTAGAAACCGCGATGCCCACCAGCATCACGATGCCCATCAGCGACATCACGTTCAAAGTGGTCCCGGTTAGCCACAACGTAAGCAATACGCCGGTCAATCCAGGCGGCACGGCAAGCAGGATAATGATCGGATCGACGAAGCTGCTGAACTGCGCCACCAGGATCAGGTACAACAAAACAACCGCAAGAATCAGGCCGAGCGCGAAGCTTTGAAAAGAGGTACGCATACCCTGCACCATGCCACGTAGGGTGACAGTGAGGCCTTCGGGAACCTTCGTCTTGGCGATGATTCCGTCGATCCGGTCGGCGATACTCCCCAGTTCTTCGTTGAGCGGGCGCACATAGATATCGGTCACGCGGCGGATCTGATAGTGGTCCACTTCAGTTGGCGCCTGAACCCGCTTTACGGAGCTAATGGAGTCGAGGCGCGCCGGCAATAAGCTGCCGGTGGCCCGCAGAGAGATGGCTCTCAGGTCGGACAGCGACTTGATCTGGCCCTCACTGTACTGAACGGTGAGCATGTAGTCCTGGCCCGACTTCGGATCCACCCAGAAGCTGGGAGCGATCATTTGGTTGCTACTGAGGGCGGTAATGATGTTACCTACGACTTCCTGCTGATCGAGCCCCAGTTCGCCTGCTCGAGTGCGGTCCACATCCAACTGGAGGGCCGGGTAATCGATGTCCTGCGGGATGTACACATCCGCCACACCAGGAATCCGCTGGATTTCCGTGGCGAGTTGTTGAGCGGTCTGATGAGAGCGCTCCAGGTTGGAGCCTGCGACCTGTACATCAATGGGCGCGGGAAGCCCCAGGTTTACCACCGCGTCAACCATGCCCCCGGACTGGAAGTAAGTGTTCAGCTCCGGCATTTCCTCCGCCAGCGTCCGTTTTACTCTCTCCATGTAGTCGTAGCTGCCAACCTTGTGTCCATCCTTGAGGCCCACTTGGACCGAAGCCGTGTGCGAGGCAGAATTCGTGGTGTAGATGGCCGAGGTGTCTGGCGTCATGCCAATATTGGAAATAATCAAGCTGAGTTCATCCGGGGGCACCACCTTGCGGATCAGGGACTCTACCTTGGCAATCTCGCTTTCGGTGACGCTGACGCGCGAGCCAGACGGGGCTTTGATGTTAATCATGAACATGCCGGCATCGGCACGGGGGAAGAAAGACAAGCCGAGCCGCGGGAACAGGCCAAGGCTCACCACAAATAACAACCCGCAAGCGGCCACGGTGATCCAGGGACGGCGAAGTGCGGCTCCCACCAGCCGGTCGTAGAGACGCAAGAAATCTTCGAAGCGGTCGTTGAACCAGAGGTTGTACCGTTCACCCCAGCTCACGCGGTTGTGTGTGCTCTTGACCTCGACCTCGACGGGCACTTCAGACGAGGGGGTCCCGTGATGCGCCGCTTTTTTGAGGAAACGCGCGCAAAATAGCGGCACCACGGTCATGGCCACAGCGTAGGAGGCGAACAGCGCCAGCACCACTGTAAGCGCTAGCGCGGAGAACAGGAACCGGCTGACGCCATAAAGAAAGGTGACCGGGAAGAACACCACCGCCGTGGTGAGAGTCGCCGCGAGCACCGGCAGGGCGACTTCGCTCCCACCTTTCTCCGCAGCAACTTCCGGCGGTTCACCGATCTCCATGTGCCGGTAAATATTTTCCAGCACCACCACGGAGTTATCGATAAGGCGCGACATCGCCAGGGCCAGCCCGCCCAACACCATGCTATTGACCGTGCCCCCTCCGATGGAGAGCGCGAGGAAGGTAGCCAATGCCGATAGTGGAATGGAGAAGAGCACCGCGACGGTGGCGCGGAGGCTCCCCAAAAACATCAGGATCATCAGCGAGGTAAGGAACAGCCCCAACCCGCCTTCGTCAAGCAGAGTCCGGATTGCGGTTTTCACGAAGCGGGATTGGTCGAACACTACGCTGGTGACCAATTGTTTGGGCACATCCACCAGGTGTTTGAGAATTTCGCGCACTCCATCGACCACCTGAATGGTGTTGGAATCCCCACCTTGCTTGAGCACCGGAGTGTACACGGAGCGTTTGCCGTCCACCCTGACGATGTTGGTCTGGATCTGATGGGAATCCTGAGCAAAACCTATGTCGCCGATGCGTACCACCGATCCCCCCACTACTTTCAAAGGCAATTGATTGATCGCCTGAATGTCGGGGAGTTGGCTATTGGTGTAGATGCTGTAATCGAGCAACCCAATCGGCACATCGCCAGCCGGAAGAATGAGGTTGGAGCGATTGACGCTGCGGACTACGTCCATCAAGCTAAGTTGGCGCGCCTCTAACTTATAGGGGTCGGCATACACCATGATCTGTCGGTAACCGCCGCCAAAGGGCTGCGGAACGCTCGCACCGGGGACGCTGGCCATTTGGTTGCGCACGGTGAACTGCGCCAAATCGCGAAGCTGCGTTTCCGTGAAGCCTTCTCCACCAACCGTAACCAGAGATACGGGAAGGCTGGATGCATCGAACTTCAAAATGACGGGCGGCAAGGTGCCGGGGGGCAATCGCCGCAACTGGGCCATGGCTAGATTGGAGATGCTGCCTACGGCAGCATCCGCATTGGAGCCTGGCTGAAAATAGACGCGAATCAAGCTAACGCCGGGTAACGAGCGCGATTCAATATGCTCTACGCCGCTGGCCAGGGTGAATTGCCTTTCAAAACGGCTGGTGATGTCCGTTTCGATTTGCTCTGGCGGCATACCGTTGTAAAACGTCGCCACCACCACCATCGGGATATTGATGGTAGGAAACATGTCGACCGGCATACGCGACAGCGCGGTGCCGCCGACGATGGCGATGACCAGCGCAACCACAACGATGAAGTACGGCGTTCGGATGGCGAAGCGGGACATATTCACTTTTGGGCGGTGGCAGAGACGCCAGCGTCAATTAGCTTGGGCCTTACGTGCTGGCCCGGGCGAAGAATCGCACGATTCCCGGTGACCACAATGTCGCCCTCCTGAAGGCCGGCGCGAACTTCGAAGCTGTCCGCCGTTTGGAGGCCCAGCGAAACATCGCGCGATTCCAGTGAACCATCTGTAGTGACTGCCATGACCGTTCCCGCAGACTCGCTGCCGGCGATAAGATCCACGGCGGTGATGGGAACAGTGAGAGCATGGCTCCGGCTCTCGGTAGTGAAGTCGACTTCGGCGTACATTCCCGGGACAAGCGTGAAGCCGGGATTCCGCACGTCCACCTCTGTCTCCATCGTCCGGGTCGACAGCTGTACTCGATCCGAGAAACGCGCAACTCTACCGGGGAAAGACCGATTCATGGTAGGAACTCGAACCGTTAGCCCCTGCCCCACTTTAACCAGCGACACAATCGACTCCGGCACAGGAAGAATCAACCGGAGAAGGCTGTTCTCCGAAAGACGCACCAATGGCATCGCCTGGGTCTGAGACGCGGTGCCGGCCTGGATCATCGAACCGGTATTGGCATATCGCTTTGTAATGACGCCCGCAAAGGGAGCTGTCACCTGGGTGTAGGCCAACATGGTTTTCACCCGCGCCCATTCCGAACGAGTGACGCTAACTTTCTGCATGGCGGCAGACAAGTGCGAATTGGCTCCCGCCAACTGAGCCTCCGCCACCAGGTCGCGACCGTGGGCATCGTCGATTTCCTGCTGGGCCAGCAGACCCGGGCGCTCTTTGACCACTGCGGCAAGACGCTGATAGGACAGGTGAGCGATGTCATGGGCAGACTCCGCACGGCGGATTTCATCCCGGAAGCCCGTGACTTCGGCCTCGGCTTGGTCAATGGTGGCTTGCGCCCGAGTCATGTCGTCCTGCATCTCGGGTACCTCTATCGTCGCCAGCACTTGGCCTTGTTGGACGTGATCTCCGACATCGACTCGAATTTCTTTCACGTAACCGGCGACCTTAGCCATCACCTCTACTTCCTGGAACGGGATGAACTCGGCCGTAAGGACCACGTTGCGCGAAAGATTCTGCGACACCGCCTGCGCGGCGGCTACCGTCTGCGTCGCTTCCGGAACGACGCTCCGCGCCTCAGCCTTACGCTCGGTACTTCCGCAAGCACTGAGGAAGACCGTCAGAACACCGAGAGCCGGGGCAAGAACCACAGTTTTTACGCACATTCGATGCACATTTCCAAAGGTAGTGAAGTCCGTTGGGATAACCCATCCCAACTTTCGACCAGATTCCCCGAATTTTGAAGGTAGTTGCGGAGTAACCAGCAGCGGGTTCGGGCGCACCTAAGTTTGGGCACACCTATGGGTAGCGGTTTGCCTCTTCCGGTGCTGGGGCGGTCTTCGGCGGTACCTTCGACCGATCAAGCGTGCAGCGCCTCTCATCAAGGTAATCCTGAATCGCCTGCTCCACCGTCTTGAACGCACCTGGATCAAGCTTGGCGCTTTGGTCGGAGAGGAACGGAACGGTCGACTGATCGATCAATTCTTCGGCGGCGAGCTTTTCTCGCACGCCCAATTTCGCGAGCGAGCTGTTGCGCTCGAAAGGGGGATTTCCGGTCTGGATGCCGGATCAGCAGCTTTGCATAGATGGTGAAGCCGTACGGCTCTAGCGGAAACTACCTAAAATCAATTGGATAAACTGGCGTGTGCGGCTCGACACATAGGTAACAGAACAAACCGGAGAGATGGGTTACACTTTTTTCCCTGGAAAGGGGGAAGTGGGATGCCATGGAAGGAAAGTTGACCGGCGTCAACTATATCTTTGGGTTGACGACAACTATTTCTCCCGATCAACGACAACTACTCTGTAGCTCTTCGGCCAGGGGCGAAGCCCCGCGGCCGTCCGGGTTTTGATTCGAAAGATGAATAAGAACCGTCGCC
>JANYJA010000091.1 GCA_025358575.1 Terriglobia bacterium | reverse complement strand
TTTCGCTAAATCTAAAATATCATTGATCAATACAATTAAAGCATCTCCGCTAACTTTAATCGCAGTTAAATATTCTTTTTGTTTTGAAGAAAGATCCGTTTTCAATATCACCTTAGTAAACCCAATAATCGCATTCATCGGTGTGCGAATTTCATGACTCATGTTCGCCAGAAAGGCGCTCTTGGCTCGATTGGCCATATCGGCGGCCTCGCGTGCGCGCTCGGCGATTTGTTTGGCCTCTTCGGCTTCGAAACTTTTCCGAGTGAGATCGTCATTGGCTTTGGCCAACGCGGAGGTGCGCTCCTCCACCCGAAACTCCAACTGATCATTCAGCCCATGAAGTTCGCTTTTGGCTCGGTGAAGCAACTTGTTCTTTCGGGCGAGCATGAGCGACCAGGCAAGCCCAAGACAACAGACGAAGGAGCCTATAGCCAACAACGGCACCATGCGCTGTTTGGTGAACCAAGGGGCCTGCTCCAGGATCGTGATGTCCTTCGCCGAGTTCAGGTACATTTCGAAAGACGCAATGGATTGATCCAAATCCGGTATGGGTTCTGAGAGCGCCTTGAACACACCTTGAATTCGAACCCGGCTGTTGAGCGGAATCGATTGGACCGCAGCGTCGGTCACTGGAAAATAGCCGCAAAAGGTCCTTTTGGTGCTAGCACTACAGCGACAGTTCCCATAAAGTCCGAATGATAGAGGGGGGAATAGCGCAGTTTTCGGCGCGACACCTCCACGCCGACGGTCCCATTCGACGACATTTTTGACTTGCGCCGAACGCGCCCACCCGTCAATCTCAGCCTGGTCATTGAATTGCGCTGGGCCGGAGATACAAGCGGAGTGCGTGATCCGTGGACGAAGGATCACCGCGACCGACGTCAAAGCCGTCCAGGAACTTCTCGCCGAGAAGCCTGGCTTGGGGCGGTGGCGCTTGGCTCTGGAGTTATGTCAGCGCTGGCAATGGCAGGCCTCCAACGGAGAGTGGAAGAGTCGGTCAGCGTTCGCGATTTTAGTGGAGCTGGGACGTCGGGGCTGGATCGAGTTGCCCGCCTCGGTGCGGTCCGCCGCGATCAAGAGAGTCCCCCGCCCCAAGGTCCAAAGATGGCCCGGCGAAGCGATCGAAGGTCCGTTGAACTTACATCGGCCGGTGCGCTGGGAATTAGCGCGGACGTTCGAACAACGACAACAATGGCGCCAACTCCTGGACAATTATCACTATCTGGGCGCGCCCGCCTTGGTGGGAGCCAACCTGAAGTATTTGGTTTACGGCCGGGGCGGACAACTGCTGGGCGTTTTAGGATGGCAATCAGCCGTGGCCCATTTGGGGTGCCGGGATCGCGCGCTGGACTGGAGTGCAGCACAACAAGCCCGCCATCTGGACCGCTTGGTGAACAATGTCCGCTTTTTAATCCTGCCTTGGATCGAGGTGCCGCACTTAGCGTCGGTGATTTTGAGTGAAGGCCTTGAGCAACTTCGTCGCGATTGGCCTCAGCGTTACGGTGTGCCCATATGGTGGGCGGAAAGCTTTGTCGATCCCAAACGCTTTGAAGGCTCCAGCTATCAGGCAGCCAATTGGCAGGCCATCGGTTGGACGCGAGGCTTTGCCAAGCGGCCCGAAGGCTTTGTCCATCATGGCCAAACCAAGGAGGTCTATGTTTATGTGATTGAACCCCGCCTGCGGCGGATCATCCACGAGGACGAGCGCCAGCCCTTATTAACCCGCGCGTTTCTCTTGGCCCAGCGCCTGAGAGAACAAAAACAACTCACCAAGAGAACGCGGATGAAACAAATCTTAGAGTCCTGGAAACCCAAGCTCCCACCCAAGTGTGAGCTGAGCGTGGAGGATGTGCAGACCGTTGGCCAAGAGTTAAGCCAATTCACGGCCTTATTCGATCCGGCCTTCGGGCGCCGTGAACCGAGGCAGCTCTTTGAACTACACATGCAAGGGCTGCTGAGCGAGGCGGAACGTAAAAATATGGAAGCCATCGCCCTGCGGTTGGGTGGCCCGGATCGGGTGCGCAACCTGCAACGGTTCATGACCGAGTATGAGTGGAATGAAACTTGGATGGGCCAGCGGCATTGGGAACTTGTCGCCGAAATTCTCAATGATGAGCAAGGAGTCTGGAGCGTCGACGGGAGCGACTTTCCAAAAAAGGGAGAAGCCTCCGTCGGAGTGGCCCCGCAGTATTGTGGGGCACTGGGCAAGACGGCCAATTGTCAGTCGGGCGTCTTCATCTGCTACTCCAGCCCCAAAGGTCACGCGCTTTTAGACAGCCGGCTTTACTTGCCCAAGTGCTGGTTTGAGCCGGAGTTTGAAGATCGCTGGCTGGAGTGCCGTATCCCCGAGAAGACGACGTTCAAAACTAAGCCAGAGATCGCGGCCGAACTGCTCAAGGCCTTATTGGGCAAGAAGCTCTTTGGCGGCAAGTGGATTACCTGCGACTGCTCCTTCGGCAATAACGAGGCGTTTCTCAACGACTTGCCCCGGGATTTCTATTACCTGGCGGAGATCGCCTGCACACGCAAGGTGTGGGTCAAAGAGACGGGCATTTCCGAGAAGTTGAAAACCGAAGGCTGCACGGTCGAGCAGTTGCTCAAGGTCAAGCATCTGCTGAACTGGCAAACTCACAAAATATCCGAAGGAGAGAAGGGACCGATCGTGGCCGCCTTTGCCCGAGTGCGGGTCTACTTGAGTGCGGAAAGGACTCCGGAAAGCGAGCGCTGGCTTCTGCTGCGCAATGATGCCAATTTCAAGATCAAGTACGCACTGAGCAACGCCCCCGAGGAGACCTCAATGAAGGAACTGGTTCGAGTCAGCGGCGCGCGCTGGCCCATTGAACGTTGTTTCCAAGAGAACAAGTCCGAACTCGGGCTCGACCATTACGAACACCGCTCCTGGACAGCCTGGCATCGGCACATGCGACTGGTTTGCCTGGCCCAATTGTTTTTGTTGCGCCTCCAGATCAAGTTTAAAAAAAAGCGCCGGCCTTGACTCTGCCGCAAGCCCGTCTGCTCATGGAGTGCAGCTTTCCACAGCCCAAGCGCGAACCTGCCTACCTGGCACTTCTCATCGACTACCATACTCAACGCAACGATCAGGCCTACCGCTCCCACCGCAAACGGCGACTCAAAGAACTCAAAAAATGGAAATCCCTAAAAACGTCGCTGTAGTGATAAGATGCAGCATGAGTTCACACACCGATTCTCTCTTGGGCGAATTACCCGCCAGCTATAAGAAACTTCTGACTCAATTGG
>JANYJA010000129.1 GCA_025358575.1 Terriglobia bacterium | reverse complement strand
GGAATTCGGAGCTTGCAACCAGATAATCCACCAAGGGAAGCACGCAATCGAAACCCTTGTAAATCGTGTCTACATCAACGCTAACTGGTATTCCATAAGCGCGCGCGATTCGGGCGGCATGCTCGACCGCTGGAGTATCGTGTCCGTCGATGTGCAGCAGGCGCGCGCATGTAATCTGGTCTTCGGTAATCTCTTCGGGCGAGATTGCGAGACAGTCTGGACGGCTCCAGAAAACGGTGCGTTCGCCGGTGGATTGATCGATGATGATGTAGGCGGATTGATTGGCGCAGTTCGGGCGCAGCTGCACGTGATCGAGATTGATATCCGAGCGGCGCAAGCTTTCAAGCTGTACGCGCCCGCGCTCATCGTCGCCGACCGTCCCGATATATTTGGCGCGTAACCCCAACGCCGAGCACGCAACCATGGCGCTGGCCACCTGCCCGCCGGGGCTCAAAATTTCGTCATGAAACGGAACCTTGCCGCCGTATGCCGGAAAATGCGGCACCACCAGCAGCGTGTCAGTGGCGTTCAGGCCGACGCCGACGATATCAAAACGCTTGTTCAAATGAATCCCGCCGAAAATGCTTGCTCAGAGCCAATCCCTGCTTCTGGTAAGAGGAACCGATGCCCTGGCCGTAGAGGCGATCGGGCACGGACATTAGACGCTCGAAAGTTAAACTTCCCACTTCCTGGCCGTCCTCGAGCAGGAACGGCACTTCGTGCGAGCGCACCTCCAGAACGGCGCGGGTTCCTTTGATGTCGTCAGTGCCGTAGCCGAACCCGGGATCAAAAAACCCAGCGTAGTGGATGCGGAATTCTCCAACGGAAGGATCATAGGGAACCATCTCAGCGGCGTAATGCGGCGGGATGCGCACCTTTTCGCGCGAAGCTAGAATGTAGAAATCTTCGGGATCGAGGACCAGATCGCGCTGTCGCGTGCGGTGGATGGGGTCCCAAAAATCGCGCGGATCGTAGTAACCGATTTTCTCGAGGTCGATCAGCGACGAGTGCTTCTTGGCGCGATAGCCGATGATGCTGGAATCGGCCGTTCCATTTAGATCGACCGTGAGGCGAAGACCGGTAGAGATGGTCGCCTCGGCGGGAGACTCATTGTCGAGATAGACCAGACTCTCTTCGCGGGCGAGTTTGGAGAGTTGCGCGTCATCATTGCGCGGATTGCCACGTGTGAGACGAAGCTGGCTCAAACATGCGCCTTCACGGACGAGGATACTGAAAGTGCGCGGAACGATTTCGGCGTAGAGTTTACCGCGGTATCCAGCGGGGACGAATTCGAACTGGCGCCCGTGGTCGGTGATGAGACGGGTGAAAATGTCAAGACGGCCCGTGGAGCTTTTCGGATTAACCTTGCCGGAGATGTCGCGCGGAAGATTCAGTTCTTCCTGCAACGGCACGATGTAGACGCAGCCTTTTTCGAGGACGGCGGGGAAGCGAAGATCAATCTCGTGAAGGCGATGCTCTTCCAGCTTGCGCGCGACGGTGGAATTTTCGCCGGGCAGAAAACTCGCGCGGACGCGATACGCCATCGCGCCCAGACGCAGATCTATGCTGGAGGGCTGAATCTGGCGCGGCAGGATCGCGTTGGCGGCGGAGATTTGGCCGGCGGCTACAAGCTCTTGCAGCTTTTGATCGGGGAGAATGCCAGTCCCGTGGCGCGGGCTAGCAGACATAAGCGTTTTGCAGGAGAGTCATCTTCCTTTGTAACATTCGGAGCGCCCCCAAGGCTTTTGTGACCCCTAGTCCGGTGGCAGAGTTCGTGCCTATATTTTTCCATGGCACAAAACCTTGAGCAATTAAAGCAGAAATATCAATCCGTTTTAGACGTTATGCAGCAGGAGCAAGTTCAGCTTCAGAATGTAAACATGACGCCAGCCGGCGACAAGCTCTACATCAAAGGGCTGGCCCCGTCGGATGATGCGAAAAACAAGGTGTGGGACAAAGTTAAGGCTGTCGATGCGTCTTACAAAGATCTCACGCTAGACCTCAGCGTTTCCCAGACCGCGCAGCCCAAAACCCAAAGTGTTGGAGCGTCGGCCGGAGGCGGCCAGGGCCAGAGTTACACGGTCCAGCAAGGCGACACGCTGTCGGCGATCAGTGAACAGTTTTACGGCAAGGCAAGTGAATATATGAAGATATTCAATGCCAACAAGGATAAAATGGTTAGCCCGGACCATGTGAAAGCTGGCACCGAGCTGGTGATTCCAAGCTAAAGGAGCGCATATGAATTGGGGCGATATCGGAAGTCTTGTGCAGCAGTACACCGGGGCGGGAACGGCCACTGCGCCGTCCGAAACGGTGCACGAAGATTACGCAAAGGTGGCGAGTGCAGCGCCGCAATCCGTTGTGGCCAACGGTTTGTCGGAGGCATTCCGCTCAGACCAAACACCGGCATTCGGGTCGATGATCGCGAGCCTGTTCAGCCATTCGAACGGCGACCAGAAATCCGGCATGTTGAATCAATTGTTGGCGGCGGCGGGCGGGAGTCCGGTTTCCACGGATCAGGCGCAGAATATGTCGCCCGATCAAGTTCAACAGATCGCCGAGACCGCCAAGCAGAAAGATCCGAGTATTATTGACACGGCGAGCAGCTTCTACGCTCAGCATCCCACGTTAGTCAAGGCGCTTGGTGGAGCGGCGGCGATGATTGCAATTCGGAGTATGGCCGGCAGCATGAACCGGTAGCGGATAGGGGCGGGCCTTGTGCTCGCCCCTCAAACAAGCTTCTAATACGCGCGCGATGCCGCGCTTAGGGGCTGCTGTCTTATCTCGAGACAGCCCTTCCCAGTAGGAAGAACCTTCCCGGGATTCAATCGGTTATTCGGGTCGAATAGCGTCTTAAAGCTTTGAATCGCATTCAGTGTCTCCACGCTAAACAGCCGGCCCATCATCTCATTCTTTTCCATCCCGACGCCGTGCTCGCCCGTTATGGATCCACCTACGGCGATGCAGTGCGATAGGATTTCTTCGCCTGCGGACTTAGCTTTCTCCAAGTCGCCTCCCTTACGCGCGTCGAACAATATAATCGGGTGCATATTGCCATCCCCAGCATGAAAAATATTTCCGATGGTTAGGCCGTGACGCTTTCCAACGTCGCCGATTTTGCGCAGCGTCCCCGCAATCTGAGACCGAGGCACCACGCCATCCTGCACATAGTAAAACGGGCTCACCCGACCCACCGCTCCGAAGGCGTTCTTGCGGCCTTTCCACAAAAGATCGCGCTCTTCGGCGGTTTTCGCAATGCGAAACTCACGCGCGTGACACCGATTGCAAACTTCGCGAATCTGCTCGGTCTGTGGTTCGACAGCTTCTCGTAAACCTTCAAGCTCTATCAGCAGCACGGCAGCCGCATCGCGCGGATACCCGGCATGCGTCGCCTCCTCCACCATCGCGAGCATTTCACGATCCAGCATCTCGACGGCTACCGGCGTGATGGCGCACGCGGTAATTTCAGCGACCGTGTCGGCGCAGTCATCGACCGAGTCGTAAATCGCGAGGATCGTCTTGACCGTTTCGGGCTGTCTCATTAACCGCAGAACGATCTTCGTCACCAGCGCCATGGTACCCTCCGAGCCTGTCAGAAGGCCAGTGAGATCGTAACCCGGCAGATCGGGTTCCTCGTCGCCGGTCCTAAATACAGAACCATCGGGAAGCACGACTTCCAGCCCGATCACGTGGTTTGTCGTGACGCCATATGCCAGAGTGTGAGGTCCCCCCGCATTTTCAGACACGTTGCCGCCGATGGTGCAAGCGCGCTGGCTGGACGGATCGGGCGCGTAAAAGTACCCCTGCGCCTGCACCGCCAGTGTGATGTCCAGATTGACCACACCCGGCTGCACGACCGCGCGCTCATTCGCGAGATCAATTTTAAGGATGCGGTTCATCCGCGAGAAGCCTATGATTACGCCGCCCGCCCGCGGAATCGAACCGCCACTTAACCCCGTGCCGGCGCCGCGACCAACAATAGGGACCCCGTAATCCCCGGTAATCTTGACAATTTCCACGACTTCTTCGGTCGTGCGCGGGAACATCACCATCTCCGGCCTGACCTTGTCGACAGAACCGTCGTATTCATACAGCGTGAGATCGGCAGCCCGATCAAGGTAACCGCGAGGACCAAGGAGCGCCTTTAAGCGTTCTCTCGCTTTAGGCGGCAGCGTTTCCGCCGATTCGCCGATGTTCGCTTCAGAGGAGGGACTGGACATCGTTCAACATCTTCTCATCGGTCCAATCGCGCGCACCGACAATCTTCTGGATCACCTTACCGTGCTGATCGATGAGGTACGATTCCGGATACTTAATGGTGCCGTAGTCGGTGTTGATCACTTGTTCCGGGTCGCGAAACGTCAGATAGGGAAGACTGAAGCGTTTTAGAAAATTCTGGTAGGCCTTCTCGTTCTTATCTACGCTAATACCGAGCACCACCAAACCGCGACTCGCGAAGCGGTTGTGCAACTCTATGAGCGACGGAGTTTCTTCAATGCATGGCGGACACCACGTGGCCCAGAAATTCACGATCAAGAGCTTGCCGCCAAATTTCTCAGGTGTGATGGTTTGGCCGTTTGAAGCGGTGACGGAAAAAGAGGGAGCGGAATCACCCGCGTTCACCACTTTGTCCTGCATGACGCTGTAGATTGTGAAGACAAACAGGCCCAGCAGTAGCACGATGGAGGCTTGCAGCAATCGGTCGATATTCTGTTTACTCATGTTGGAAACGCCAGTCTGTTAACATTTTAGTGTATCTTGCAGTGGGTGCGGCACATCCCACACTTGAGTTCATGTTCATCATCAAGCGGGTAGAATTTTCGGCCTCGCACGTTTGCCGCAACCCTCAACTGAGCGACGAGGAGAATCGGGCCATGTTCGGTTCGGCCGCTAATCCCAACGGCCACGGGCACAATTATACGCTGGAGGTGACTGTCGCCGGTGACCCTGATCCGGTTACGGGCATGGTGATGGATCTCAAGAAACTGAAAGCCATTTTGAATAGCGAGGTCATCGATCTGTACGATCACCGCTTCCTCAATTTCGAAGTGCCGCCCTTCGACCACGTGGTTCCGACGACCGAAAACATTGCGGTGGACATTTGGGAACGACTGTCCCCGCAGTTTCATAACGGTGGACCGCGCTTGCATGGCGTTCGTGTATACGAGACCCCCGACCTTTTTGTGGACTATTTCGGATGATCCGCCTAACGCGCAAATATCAGTTTGCGGCCTCGCACCGGCTGCACGCGGAACAGCTTTCAGACGAAGAGAATCGCGACATCTTCGGGAAGTGCAATAACCAATTTGGACACGGCCACAACTATCAACTGGAAGTCAGCGTGCGAGGGGAGATCGACGCAATCTCGGGCCGTGCGGTCGATACCTCGGCCCTGGATTGGCTGGTCAAGGACCAAGTGATTTCTCCAATGCATCACGCCAACCTGAATCGCGATATTGCTGAATTTGCTCGCATTGTGCCGACGTCCGAGAACCTTGGAATCGTGGTCGACAACCGTTTGCGGCGGGCGTGGCGCAACGCGTTCCCAAGCGGCCCCGAGCTTGAAACGATCCGAATCTACGAGACCGAACGCAGCAGCGTTGAGTTAGGCAAAATGACTTAGTTATGAGCCGAAAAAGTACCGTCGTGAAGATGCTGCCGCCACGCCGGCCAGATGTGTCCATCGAACCGCTGGTGAAACAAATGCTTTCCGCATTGGGTGAAGATCCAACGCGCGAAGGCTTGCAGCGCACGCCCTATCGCGTGGATAAGGCTCTGAAATTTCTGACCAGCGGCTACGACACGGATCCGGCCAAAGTGGTCAATGGCGCTATCTATTCGGTGAAATACGACGAGATGGTCATCGTGAAGGACATCGAGTTCTTCAGCATGTGCGAGCACCATATGCTGCCTTTTTTCGGGAAGGTCCATGTCGCATATCTGGCTCGCAACAAAGTCATCGGGCTGAGCAAAATTCCGCGCCTCGTCGATATATTTGCGCGACGATTGCAAATCCAAGAGCGCCTGACACAAGAACTTGCGGATTGCATTAAGGACATGCTGGATCCTATCGGAGTGGGTGTTGTTTGTGAGGCGCAGCATTTCTGCATGATGATGCGCGGGGTCGAGAAGCAGCACTCGGGCACGGTCACCAGCGCCATGCTGGGTTCATTTCGCAGCCGAAAAGCCACACGCGATGAATTCCTCAGTCTGATTCGCTCGTGATATGCTTTCTGCTTTCGAGTGGAGGGTACTATGACTCATAGCACAAGCCCCGGACGAGAATTTCTTTCGGGCTCAACAGACGCAATTCGCATTGTTCCGCTGCATCTTCCCGAAGCACTGACGAAGCCTATCAAAGAAGCGGGTCCCGCGACTCCACCGCAACTGACTTATCGCAATGGACAACTACTTACCAACGTGGAAGTGTTCACGGTTTTCTGGGGGCCGGCGTGGAATTCGGCGCCGGCATCTGGAATTCTCACGCAGGTGAATAGTTTCTTCGACGCTATTCTGACGAGCGCGCTTATCGATCAGCTTAATGAATATAGCGTCCCAGGCTACAAGATCGGGCACGGCAAACGCACCGGCACGGTGACGATCACCACGCCCCATATCGGCAAGTCGGTAAGCGACCATGCCATTCGCGTCATGCTGCAGCACGCGATAGCGACTAACCACGCTTTTCCGCCAGCCGGTCCGAATACCCTGTACTTCATTTACGTTCCGCCGGGGACGGCGGTCGTGCAGGGCGGCTCGCGATCCTGTCAGGCGTTCTGCGGATATCACGACAACATCATGGGTAAGATTTTTTACGCGGTGATGCCGTATCCAGGATGCAGCGGCTGCACCGGCGGCCTGCTGCCTATCGATGCGCTGACTTCGACCAGTTCGCATGAACTATGCGAGGCCATTACCGACCCGGTGCCCGGACAAGGCTGGTACGACGACGTCAACGGCGAAATCGGAGACATCTGCGCGTGGAAGACAAAAAAAATTGGCACCCACACCGTTCAGCTTGAGTGGTCGAACAAGGCCAATTCCTGCGTGTAGAGTGGTAGTCCGGTGGCACTCTCAACATAGCCGACTGCTTTAGAGCGATAGCCCTTGGATCAACGCCAACGCTTCTTCGCGGGTGTGGATGCGGCCCTCAAGCTGTGCATCCTCAACGAGCGCCAACATTCGGGAGAATTCGGGGCCAGGAAGGTAGCCTGCCGCTATTAGGTCGTGGCCCGTTAGAAGTGGCCGAGGTTTCAGCACTTCCGCCGGCATTTCAGCCAGCTTTGTCCGCGCGATTTCGTGCGATCTCAAATCCCCATGGCTCGACAAGCAGTCGAGCCGGTGCAGCTCCAAATGCTCTTCAAACCGCGGCAGACGGAGAAAACGCTTAAGCGTGCTCTGCTTCATTCGCGGCACATCCACGAACTTCATGTGATTGGCGACCAGCGCTTCGACTTGCGTGATTTCGGCGGCCGAAAATCGCAGCCGGTTAAGAATCCGCCGCGCGATTTCGACACCGGCGTCAACATGTCCATCAAAGCGGATGCGATCCGCGACCCGAAAAGTTGGCGGCTTCCCAACGTCGTGCAGCAGTACCCCGAGTGCGAGTGTCGCGGAACACCTCCCCATCCCCTCGAGCATGATCAGCGTGTGCGTCCACACATCGCCTTCGGGATGAAATTGCGGGGGCTGTTCCACGCCTTTCATGCGGGCGATTTCAGGTAATATCTCGGGCAGCAAGCCCGATTGATCCAGCAGTTCAAACCCCAGCCGCGCCCCGCCTTCGGTCAGGATACGAACCAATTCATCGCGCACACGTTCCGAGGAAACCGTGCGAATTGACGCGCTGAGTTTCTGGATTGCAGCTAGTGTTCGCTCTTCAATCGCAAAGTCCAGGCGCGCGGCAAAGCGAATCGCGCGAAGCATCCGTAATTGATCTTCCCGGAAGCGGTGCTCGGGGTCGCCGATCGCGCGGACGAGGCGCGCGCGGAGATCGCTCTCTCCCTCTACGAAATCGAGAACGTGGCCGCTATCGGGATTCATCATCATGCCGTTGATGGTGAAATCACGGCGCAGCACATCGGCGCGCGGGTCCACTTCGAAATGCACGCGAGTTGGGCGGCGCCCGTCATCGTAATCGAAGTCGCTGCGGAATGTCGCTACTTCAACTTGGTCCCCGCTTTCATCGCGCACTAGAACGACGCCGAACCGCGCGCCGACTAAGTTTGAATTCAGAAAGAGTTCGCGCACGCGATCCGGCGTGGCGTCGGTCGAGATGTCATAGTCTTTCGGCGATTCGCCAAGCAGCAGATCGCGCACGCAGCCGCCCACCAGGTACGCCTGATGGCCTTGATTTTTCAGCCTATGAATTACCGCGGTGGCGAGCGCGGCGGGGCCCATGCGCGTCAGCTTCCGATCAATTTCTTCGTGAACTCATGCTCACCGTGGACGTCGGTAAGGCGCTGTTCCCTGCCCTGATAGAGGTGTGTAAGTTTCAAATGGTCCATGCCCATCAGGCGCAAAATGGTGGCGTTCACGTCGTGCGCATCGAACGCGTTTTCCACGGCACGCAGCCCGAATTCATCCGTCGAGCCGATCACCTGGCCGCCCTTCACGCCGCCCCCGGCCATCCACATGGAAAACCCGTAGGGATGGTGGTCGCGTCCATTCTGGCCTTGCGACAAAGGCGTCCGTCCGAATTCCCCGCCCCAAATAACGAGCGTCGACTCGAGCAGACCGCGCCCTTTCAGATCCGTAAGCAGCGCGGCAATGGGTTTGTCGGTTTTGCCGCACATCAGGTTGTGCGAACCGATGAGATCGGTGTGCGCGTTGTCCCAATCGTCGCCGGTGTTCGTGCCCGCGTAGATCTGGATGAAGCGAACGCCGCGCTCGACAAGGCGGCGCGCCAGCAGGCACTTACGTCCAAAGTCGTCAGTGCGAGTCTCGCCGATTCCGTAAAGCGCCTTCGTGGCGTCGGTTTCCTTGGTGATGTCGACGGCCTCGGGAGCGGAGCTCTGCATCTTGTAAGCAAGCTCGTAAGATGCGATGCGGGCTTCCAAAGTAGAATCCTCGCCGCGCGCGGCGAGATGTTCGCGATCGAGCCTGTCGATAAAGCTGAGTGTCTGCTTCTGCTGCTCCGTCGAGACACCGGACGGGGTTGCGAGATTCAAAATGGGATTGGCTCCGCCGCGAAACACCGTGCCCTGGTAGACCGTCGGCAGAAATCCGGCTGAGTAAGCTTGCGGACCTGACTTAGTCGACCCGTCCGACATCACCACAAACGCCGGGAGATTTTCGTTTTCCGATCCCAGTCCGTAAATCGCCCACGATCCTAGGCAGGGGCGCCCGGGCAACTGCGAACCCGAGTTGCGCAAATAAATGGCAGGCGCATGATCGAATGCGTCCCCAAAGCACGAGCGAATCACGGCGATGTCGTCAATGCGCTCGCCGACATTGTGATAAAGCTCGGAAACTTCGATGCCGGATTTACCGTAGGGCTGAAATTTCCAGGGGCTGCCGCGGAGAACAGCTTTCGAAGGGTCGTGGATAAAGCTCGTCTTCAGACCTTTGACTTGTTCGGCGGAGATGGCCTGACCGCTCCTGCGCGTCAACTCCGGTTTGGGATCGAACGTATCCACATGGCTGGTGCCGCCATGCATGAACAGATAAATCACGCTCTTGGCGTAGGCCGCTTGGTGCGGCGGTTTCGGAGCGAGCGGGTTCACATGCTCGGCGCTCGCGCCCTGTAAAAGCGATGTGAGCGCCATCGCGCCGAATCCGCGCCCGGCATTGAGCAAAATTTCGCGTCGCGTGCGATGCATGATGGCTACCTAGTCCACGTACAAAAATTCGTTTAGGTTGAAAAGACCGCGCACCAGTTCCGCGAGCGCGGCTGGCTCGCTGCCTGTAATCTTAGCTTGCGCAGCTAGTAAGTCAGTCGCCGCGCCTGTCTCCAAATCCGACGGCGGACGGGAAAGCACCTGCCTCCAAGCATGAGCGATTCGTTCCGGCGCCGGTTTCTTCAGCAGCGCATCAGCCAGAAGTTTCGACTGCTCGATGGTGAATCGCCCATTCAACAGTGTCAGCGATTGCGGCGCGATCGTACTAGATTCGCGGCGCGGGCACGGCGCATTCCCGTCGGGCGAATCGAAAACTTCCTGCATCGGCGATCTGAACGCGCGCCGAGAGATTAGGTAAACGCTGCGCCGCGTGTGTTCGGTTTTATCGGAAGTAACCACCCAAGCGTCCGATGGATCGCCGATAATTCCGTAGAGTTCGTTGTCATCCAGTGGCGGAACCACCGGAATACCACCCATTTTCATGTTCAGCGCTCCGGCCCCCGCGAGCATGGAATCGCGAATTTCTTCCGACTGCAATCGGCGGCGATTGTAGTGCGACAGATATAAGTTCTGCGGATCTTGCTTGCTGCCTCCGACGCTTGACTGCCGGTACACGCTCGACAACATGATGGTGCGGTGCAATTTCTTCAGCGACCAACCCTGCGCCACGAATTCATTGGCGAGCCAGTCGAGAAGTTCAGGATGCGAGGGCGCTTCCCCGCGCACTCCGTAATCGCTCGGAGTTCCGACCAGTCCACGCCCGAAGTGGCCCTGCCACACGCGATTCACCATCACACGCGCCGTGAGAGGGTTGTCGGGAGTGGCGATCCATTCGGCGAGCGCTTTGCGGCGCAGAGTGGTAACGGCGTCAGGAGGCGGTTCAACGGGCACATCGCCGCCACCCAGCACGCTTAGGAATCCTGGACCCACCAGATCCCCGCGCATCTGCCAATTGCCGCGAGGAGCGATGTAAGTATGTGGCGACTCCGGCCCGATGTCCGTAATGCCCGGCGACATCGGCGGCGGCTTGTAACCCGCGAACATCGAGACGAGGCGCTTCTCAATGGCATGAAGACGCTCGGTATCGGCCTGCGAGAGCGCCGCGCGAATGTCGTCATCACCGATTCGGTACGCGCGGCCCGCGGCTCCGCTCACCAGCTCCACCTGCTCCGGCGTGCGTTTGGGTCCATCAGTGAGAAATGCTTCGCGGAGTTTGGCTGGCGCACTGGCAAGTTTCTTGTCGAGTAGCGCCTTGCGATAGGGCGACTGAATGCGCGTGATCTCATCGGCGATTTGGCGCAGTTTGATCTCGCGACGGTTTTCGGCGAGGTCGTAACCGCGCGCCTCATTGTATTCGAGGAATACGCGCGTCTTCACGGCCGGCTCGAAGATGGCTCGCATCCGATAGTAATCGCGCTGCGGGATGGGGTCGAACTTGTGGTCGTGGCAACGCGCGCAGCCAACGGTAAGGCCCAGGAAAACCGAGGACGTGGTGTCGACATAATCCGTCAAAACCTCCACACGATTCTGGTCTTCCACCTTAAACAGCATGTCGCGATTGGGCCCGACGCAATACATACCCGTCCCGGAGCGCGCGTCGGCATCGTCCGGAAACAACTCGTCGCCGGCGATCTGTTCTTTCACGAAACGGTCGTAAGGCTTGTCGGAGTTAAGCGCGTTAATGACCCAATCGCGATAACGCCACGCTTCAAGTATGTATGGGTCCTGCTCGAAACCGGCGGTGTCGCCGTAGCGCACCAGATCGAGCCAGTGTCTTCCCCACTTTTCACCGTAGCGTGGCGACGCGAGGAGGCGGTCAATCAGCTTTTCGTAAGCGTTGGGCGACGAATCACCGATGAACGAGCGAGCTTCTTCGGCGGTAGGCGGAAGACCATGAAGATCGAAGGTGGCCCGGCGGATCAGTGTAAAGCGATCAGCCTCGGGAGCTGCGTTAAGATTCTTCTCGTTGAGCTTAGCGAGGATGAAAGCGTCGATCGGAGTTCGCACCCAAGCAACGTTCAGCGCCGGGACAGCGACGCGCTTCGGCTTCTGAAATGACCACCAAGAACTGAGCTTGGCTGCGGGCCATCGCGCCCCCGAGTCGATCCATTGCCTGATCGTTTCGATATCGCCCGTTTCGAGCGATTTGCCCGGCGGCATGGACGGTTCGGCCGCGTGCGTGACTGCGAGATACAGACGGCTTTGCTTGGCGTCGCCGGGCGTAATCGCGGGGCCACGAGTGCCGCCTTTCAAAGCTTGATCGCGGGAAGAGAGCCGCAGCCCGGACATGGCAGCCGATTCGCCGTGACACCCAGAGCAGTTAGCCTGGAGTACGGCGACGGCGCGCGCGGGGAGCGCATCATCCGCACCAATCAACAAGGTGGAAAAACACGCAAGAAAACCGATACGCCACATGGTCGAATTGGTGTTAGTTTATCATGTGTGTGTTTCGGCTATGCTTGGGCACAAAAAAAGAAGAGTTGGTCGCGGAGACTGGCCCTTCCTGTAAACGCAGTGTCAGCGTAAAAGTTAAGTTTTCTTCAGCGTCCGGCCACTCCGCGAAACTTACGAATCAATGCGAAGCCCGCGAGGCCGCCGGTCATAAAGAGATATGTCGCCGGTTCGGGAGCAGAACCGCCGCCTCCTCCGATAATGCCACCTGATGTTGTACAGGCAACGCAAACCAACGTCGCTGCAGCAGGCGGTGGAATCGTGCCATTGCCTGTTGAATTGAGTTCCGCGATTTGGAAAAACGCAGACTCGCCGTTCGTACCCGGATTAAAGAATAGGTTGTGAGTTGCATCGCCATTCACAGCGGGAATGCCGGCGATGCCAGTAGCCGTATACCCCGACGACGGCGCGCCCCCAACGGACGTCGCGGTTTGCGGCACGAAGGAGTAATACCCTGCACTGTTAGCGCCCGCGAAACCCACAATACCGCCGCCAGCGTTAATAAAATTCGCGATTGCTGTCGCGTGCGCGGCGATGTTCGCCTCCCCGGTGGGACTATTGTCGCATCCGCCGCATGATGAATCGGAGGCCACGGCGAAACTGCTATATAGAGCATTGTTAAACAATGCGTCGGTGACAGCCGCCGCGTTGTTGGGGTCCACATTTGTAAATGGGATACCCAGTGAAGTTAGCAGTGTAGTAAGTTCGGTTCCAGAATCGAAACTCAAAACCGGCAGCGCGGAGCCATTTCGCGCAAAGGTGAACATTGCGCCAGCCTGAGCAACCGCGTTACTACTCTGATGAAAATCGTCGTCGTGGCCAGTAAGAGTGATATTTCCTGCAACCGCTAAGCTGCTGGTCAAGCCAACAGTTAATAGCGCTTTCGCAACCAAGTGCCGCATTTTTGTTTCTCCATGTAGATGCTGTCTTATTTCTATACGACTCGCATCTCAGGATGAGTCTAGGTCTGCGCTTTTAGTAAATCAAGTCCAGTACTTTTCCAGTAAGTGCGAACCGGCACAGCATCTTTTTCCGGAACGGGCTGTAAGATACGTCTGGAGAATCGAAGGTAGCGGGTCTAGGGGGAAAGCCTAGCCAGCATCTTGCGCGGCAGCATGTCAGGCCGGGTCGCTGCATCGTACACAACCGACGCGATCACGGCTGAAGCCTGCATTAGATCCGACGGAATCGCGTGATCGTAGGTGTCCATGGCGGAATGGTGGGTCACCGTGCCGTAATCGAGAGGGTCCTGGATGAACTGGAAGCCCGGCAGACCGATGGCATCGAAGGACAGGTGATCGGTGCCCCCGGTGTTGTGAATTGAAATCGTGCTTACGCCTTCATCGCGAAACGGCGCCAGCCATTTTTCGAAGATGGGGCGCATGGCGTCGTTCTTCTGCAGATACACTCCGCGAATTTTTCCGCTGCCATTGTCAAGATTGAAATAGGCGTCGAGCTTGGCGTCGGCAGAAGTCAATTGCATGGTCTTGGGATCGCCGAAATGCTCCTTGACATATGCCTTCGAGCCGAGCAATCCCTGCTCTTCGCCGCTCCACAGAGCGATGCGAATTGTGCGGTCCATCTTGAGGTCGAGTGTTTTCAAAATGCGCATTACTTCCATCATCACGGCGCTGCCAGCACCGTTGTCCGTCGCTCCGGTTCCTGTATGCCACGAATCGAAGTGCGCGCCGATCATCACGATTTCGTCCTTCTTAGTGCCGCCCGGAATCTCGCCGATGATGTTGAGTCCGTCAATATCGCTATCGGAAATCGAGGCTTTCAGGTTCATGCGCACCTTTAGCGGTAGTTTCTTTTCAAGGATGCGCGTCAGCCGGTTATATTGCTCCTCAGTCACCACGAAAGTTGGGGGCGCAAGCGGGTACTTACTCTCCTGCGACCCGGCCTGTTCGGCAAAGGTGAGACTGAGATGGGCGCGGGGGTCCGCGGACAGAAGACCGAGGAGGCCTTCCTCATGAAAGAACTTGTTGCGCCTGTTTGTGATGGCAGTCCGGGCCGCGATTAGCTCATCAATGGTCGAACTGGGTAGCGTCGCGAAGAGCTTGCCCAGCTCTTCCGGGTCGTCTGGAAATGTAATCTCAGCCAGTTTGGTGCTAATTTTTGCCACCGGAGTCGGGGCAACCGCTAATTCGGCAAGTTCCGCATCGGTGTACCGGCTAAACGTTGGCTTCAATGCGGAGGCGGTAGTCTTCGGTTTGGTGAGCAGCACAATCTTTCCGCGCAGCTTGCCTTTCCATTCCTTCTCGAAAGTTTCTAAGTCGGACGCGGCCTTTTTCGGATCGATGGTACGGGTCAGGGGCGCGAGAATAAGGTCGCCGGTTACTGGACCGTTGGTGCTTTGGCTCCACGCCAGCGGCGTCGCGAACAGCAGCGAGTACCGCGGCTCAATCATTTCGACGGCGTACTGCTGAACGCTCCAGCCGCGACCGAAAGGTCCCCACTTTTCGAGGTGGACATTCGTCAGGCCCATTGCTTCAAGCCGTTTGACGGCCCAATCGGCGGCTTGGCGAAATTCTGGGGAGCCGCTGAGGCGAGGGCCGTAAACGTCGGTAAGGTAGGCGAGGTGATCCATTACTTGCGAGTGATCGTAAGCCTCGGTCTTGATTTGGCCGATAGTAGTGAGATTGACGTCCTGGGCCAGGAGGGGTAGGGCGCAGAAGAGCGCAAGCGCGGTCTTATTCATTGGAATAGTATCGCCTGAAATGTTCACGACTTAAACCGCGCTCGCGTTACCTACAATGGCGCGACCAGCAAAGCGGTGCACGCGACAGACGCCTGGGCACAGTTTAAAAATGCGCCGGATGAAGGTAAGATGCGGTTGGAGGCGCGAGCGCTAAACAAGGAATGCTAGACCACGTTTTGAATGAATTGAAGGAGGCCCGTGAGAATACCGACTCGCTTTTTGGCCTATTGAGTCAGGGTGCTGTTTATGATCGGCCCATTCCCGCGCGTCACCGGATCATCTTTTATCTAGGCCACCTGGAGGCGTTCGATTGGAACCAGATCGCCCGGCAATGCATGGACATCCCGACCTTTCATCCAGAATTCGATCGGCTTTTTGAAGCCGGTATCGACCCGGAACCTGGCCAGCTTCCAAACGATCAGCCGAAGGACTGGCCATCAGTAGCCGAGACGCTTGAGTACAACCGGCGCACGCGCGAAACCGTGGATGCCGTTCTACGGAACGTGCCGCGGGAACGCGTGGAGATGATTGTGGAACACCGGCAAATGCACGCCGAAACGCTTGCGTATATGTGGCACAACCTGCCTTATGAGCGGAAAAACGGGTCGGCCGACCCGGTGTCGCAGGCCCTTCAGCCCCTCTCAAATTCGATGGTCGACATTCCCGCTGGGGTGGCGACTTTAGGTCAGGATCGAAACGGGACCTTTGGATGGGACAACGAATTTCAACTTCATAGCGTGGTTGTGCCGGCTTTTTCAATTTCAAAGCACAAGATCACCAACGGCGAGTATTTGGAGTTCGTCCGGACGGGACAGGATGCCCCCAATTTTTGGGTGAAGCGCGGCGATGAATGGTTCTTGCGCGGGATGTTTTCAGAATTTCCGTTGCCTCTCGATTGGCCGGTCTACGTGACACAGCGACAGGCCTCCGCCTATGCCGCATGGCGCGGCTCGGCGCTTCCAACCGAAGCGCAGTTTCACCGCGCGGCTTTCGGGACGCCTCGCGAAACGGAGGTAACGCAGCCCTGGAACGGTCGCGCCGACGCGCCTGGAAACCTCGATTTTCGCCGATGGGATCCGATTCCCGTGAATGCGTCACCGGAAGGCGACAGCGCATTTGGGGTATCGCAGCTCGTCGGTAACGGCTGGGAGTGGACCAGCACGCCGTTTGCGCCCTTTCCGGGATTCCAGCCTGGATCTTACTATCCGGGCTATTCGGCCAACTTTTTCGACGACCAGCATTATGTGATCAAGGGCGCGTCTCCACGCACCGCGGCGCGATTGACGCGGCGTTCTTTGCGAAACTGGTTCAGGCCAGACTATCCGTATCTTTACGCTTCCTTTCACTTGGTACACAATTAGTTCTTATGCCCGCCGCCGCAGCTCTTGAGCCCGCCGTTGAATCCCGTTTCGCCTCCGACGTAAGATCAGGTCTTTCGCGGGGCGGCCAGAAGGAATTGCCGTCGACTTATTTATACGATGCGCTCGGGTCGGCGCTGTTCGACGCCATCACTTTTCTGCCGGAGTATGGTCTTACCCGGGCGGATTCAAGGCTGCTCGCGGCGCACAGCGAGACGATTGTAACAGCCATGCGCGGGCCTTTTTTTGTCGCTGAACTGGGTAGCGGCAGCGGCGCCAAGACGCGATGGATTCTCGAAGCGGCGGCGCGAATGGGTCCTGTCAAATATTTTCCGATCGATATCTCTCCGGTTGCGTTGCAGAATTGCGGCTTCGTTCTGGGTCGCATCCCCCAGGTTCAGGTAACTGAACTTCAAGGCGAATATATGGATGGCCTGGCCAAAGCCGTGGGTTACCGCAAGCCCGGCGAAAAGCTTCTTCTGCTTTTCCTGGGGAGTACCATCGGAAATTTCTATTTGGATGCGGCTTCGAACTTCCTCATGCGGATTCGCGCTCAGCTCGCGCCCGGCGACGGCTTGCTGCTTGGCGCGGATCTGGTTAAACCGCTGCAGCAAATGTTGACCGCCTATGACGATCCCACGGGCGTGACGGCCGCATTCAATCTCAACATGCTGGGCAGAATCAATCGTGAACTGGGAGCCAACTTCAATCTGGCTCGATTCGCGCATGAAGCCAGATTCAATGCCGATGCGTCGTGCATCGAGATGCATTTGCGGGCGACTTGTCGGCAACGGATTTACATTCGCGCTCTCGATTTGCATATTGAGATGAAGGAAGGCGAAACCATCTGGACGGAATCCAGCCAGAAGTTTCGGGTAGAAGAGATTGATTCGCTCGCGTCACAGACAGGGTTCCGCATGCATTCGCGGTGGATCGACGCCGATTGGGCTTTCGCCGAGAGTCTGATGATCGCAAGTTGAGTGCACTCGTCGAATTCGCGGGCGTTTCGTATTCGGTAGGCGGCCGTGAAATTCTGCGCGACATCTCGCTAAGACTGGAACCGGGCGAAAAACTAATCCTGCTGGGCCGAAGCGGTTCGGGCAAAACCACTGCGTTGAAACTGGTGAATGGTCTTCTGTTTCCCAGCAGCGGACACGTCTTAGTCGAGGGCAAGTCCACTACCGAATGGGATTCGGTGCGATTGAAGCGGCACACCGGCTACGTGATTCAGGAATCCGGATTGTTCCCGCACTTTACCGTCGCGGCGAACGTGGGCACCGTGCCGAAGCTGGAAAACTGGCCCGAGCAACGCATTCAGGCACGTGTTTCGGAGTTGCTCACGCAGGTTGGTTTAGACCCAAAAGAGTTCGGAGCGCGATATCCAAAACAGCTCTCGGGCGGGCAGCGCCAGCGCATCGGCGTGGCACGGGCCCTGGCGGCGAACCCGGCGCTGCTGCTTCTCGATGAACCGTTCGGTGCGCTTGATCCGGTGACGCGGCTCGAACTGCAACGCCAGTTCCAAAAGCTTCAGACCACGGCGATCTTCGTGACGCATGACGTTCGCGAGGCTTTGCTACTGGGAAGCCGCATCGGGCTACTGCGCGCCGGTTCGCTCGAATTTCTGGGGCCACCCCCGGAATTTCTGCACTCGCAAGGCGAAGAAGCACGGGCGTTTCTCGAGGTGCTGGGGGCCGGGCATGTGGTTTGAACTGCAGGACCTCGCAATCGAGCACATCATCATGGTCGCGATCTCGATGCTGATTGCGGCGGGAATCGCGATTCCAACGGCCATCTGGCTGACGCGCCGCGCAGCATGGCATCGCTGGGTGCTTGGCTTCGCGAATATACTGCAAACCATTCCGAGCCTCGCGCTATTCGGCTTCCTGATTCCGATTCCGTTCATCGGCGGGATCGGCAAGCGGACCGCAATCATTGCGCTGGTGCTCTATGCGCTGCTTCCGATTCTGCGCAACACGCTAGTAGGCATCATGGGCGTGGATGCGGCAGTGCGCGAATCCGCAGTAGCGATGGGAATGACGCCGCGACAGGTGCTCTGGCAAGTGGAACTTCCGCTGGCGGCGCGCACCATTCTGGCCGGACTTCGGGTGGCGACCGTCACCACGGTGGGGACGGCGACCATTGCGGCGGCAATCGGCGCGGGCGGCCTCGGCGTGTTCATTTTTCGCGGCATCGCGTCGGTGGATTCTGGTCAAATATTAGCGGGAGCCGTTCCCGCGGCACTCATGGCGATTTTGGCCGACGAAGGACTTGGATGGATCGAAAGAAGATTTGCGCCGGCCTAGCTCTGTTGTTTTGCGTTGCGTGTTCGCGTCCGCACCGCGTGATCGTCGCGTCAAAGAATTTCAGTGAGCAACTGATCCTGGGCGAGATCATCGCGCAGCACCTCGAAAAGGAATTGGGGCAGCCGGTCACGCGCAAGCTCGACCTAGGGGGCACGCTTCTGGCACATCAGGCGATCCTCAACGGGCAGATCGATTTGTATCCCGAATATACCGGCACCGCTCTGACGTCCGTTCTGAAACGCCCGATCGCCGCGAATCCGCAGACGGTCTTGTCGACGGTGCGAGCCGGATATCGCCAATGGAACCTGGAATGGCTCGACCCGCTCGGCTTTAACAACACGTTTGCAATGGTGATTCGTAAACAGGACGCGGTCGACCGGAAGATCGCGACACTCACTGGAGCCGCTCGCTACTCCGAGGGGTGGAAACTGGGCGTCGGTTATGAATTCGTACAGCGTCCCGACGGGCTGGCCGGCCTTATGCAGACCTACGGGCTGCCGGTGAAAGGCTCCGTCAAGACGATGGACTTGGGACTTCTTTATCAAGCGCTCGAACAGAAGCAAGTAGATATGGTGGCCGCAAACGCGACCGACGGGCTGTTATCCGTGAACCCGGTAGTCGCGCTGGAAGACGACCGCCACTACTTCCCGCCGTATCAAGCCGCGATCGTGGCGCGAAGCCCCGCACTTCAGGAATACAAAGGTCTACGCGAAGCGCTAGCGAAACTTTCAGGCCGGTTCACCACGCCAATGATGCAAAAGCTGAACTATCAACTTGACGGGAAGCACCGGCCCATCCGAGACATTGCGCGTGAATTTCTAGAAGGAGGGAAGAAATAGCACGCGGCGGCGCTAAAATAGTTTCGATCACAATGGGTCGCGAAGCTTTGTGCAGGTGCCGGTGGGGTGCGGAGGGTGCCGATGTCAAGGTGCAGCTCGAAGGCGGTGAACTTATACTTCGGGGCGGGATGCGGCGCCGCGTAAGCGTTGTCGACCTGAGGGACGTGTTGCCTAACGGCGATCAGTTGACATTTCGCGTCGGGGACGAGGCGGTCGCTCTCACCTTGGGCGCGGGCGCGGCGGAGCGCTGGGCTAAGGCCATCGCAACGCCTCCGCCGAGTCTAGCGAAGAAGCTGGGCATCGACGCTGGAACGCGGGTGAAAGTGTGGGGCGTCGTGGACGATGACAATCTCGAAGAAGCGCTCAGAACGGGAAGTGCGGCCGAAAAGGGGAACATCCACTTAGTGGTGGGCCGCGTAGACACCGTTAGTGAACTGCAGGCTATGTTTGAAAATGTTGGCGCGGAATTGAGCGCGGGGCTGCCGTTATGGATCGTCTATCCCAAGGGACCCGGTCAACAAGTGCGAGAAGCCATGGTGATGGACGCGTTGCGCGGCAGGGGCCTGGTGGACACCAAGGTTGCGGCCGTCTCAGCGCGGCTGACGGCGATCCGTTGCTCGCGGCGCAAGGTTTCTTAAAGCCGCGAAATATTTACAATAATTACCCCCGCGTTTCGGTAATAGAGACACAGCGCGATGCGTTTCGCTACTATGATTTCAAGCTTCTCCGTTCGATAAGCCCAGAATTCAAAGAAGTTTCCACTTGTGCGATTCGCTATGGCACAATGGAGGCCCAGATGCTATTGGTGTGACGATGAGCTTGGAAAAGTTTGTCTGCCCAACCCGCCTGCTCCTGTTCCTCGCTATTCCCTTGGCTGCCGTGCGGCCATTTCCGGCTCAAGTTTTAATGCAGGGATCGAATCCGGGGCTGCCCGTCCGAGTTTTTAGCTCGGATTCCGTGATTCTTGGCGCACACGAGGATCGCAAGGATCTGCCGTGCACGGTCACGCCCGTTAAGCCATCTCTCGGTTTCGATCTTCGCTTCCACGCTGGATATGAAGTCGCGGTTCCGCTCAAGGACCTCGCCGGCTCGAGCGATCTGCTGACGATGATTTTCCGGGTGACTCCTGTAAGCCGCCCGGAGGAGCCGGTCTACTTCTCGCAGCGGATCAATGTTCCGAAAATAGAGGAGAACGCCCCCGGCGATGCGTATTTGCAAGGCGGCTTCGATCTGGGAGAAGGCACGTACAAAGTGGAGTGGCTGATGCGCGACCGGTCCGAGCGCGTATGCGCTTCGAATTGGGAAGCCGAAGCCGCGCTTCCGCCGAAAGATAAACTGGTGAAACTTTCGATCGCGCCGGAGACCGTGGACGCTTCCGACCAAGAGCCTTTTAAAGACGAACCGCCGATTGCGCGCGACCAAGTTAGCGGACCCCTGAACGTGAAGGTGATGATCAATTTCGCGCCGCAGAAATTTTCTTCGGCGACTCTTCAACCTCTGGATATGAACGCGCTGGTTTCGATCTTGCGGAATATCTCGCGCGAGCCTCGGATCTGCAAGTTCTCCGTAGTCGCTTTCAACATGCAGGAGCAGCGTGTTATTTACCGGCAGGACCAGTCGGAGCAGATCAATTTCCCTGCCTTGGGCGATTCGCTGAATTCGCTGAGCCTAGGCACTGTAAACCTGAAAAGGCTGGAACAGAAGCACGGCGACACCGACTTTTTGACCGAACTGATCACCAAAGAGATGGCCAACGACCATCCCGACGCGATGATCTTCGCCGGTCCCAAAGTAATGATCGATGAAGGCGTGCCGCACGAGTCGCTGAACGATATGGGAACCATCCCATACCCGGTTTTCTACATGAATTACAATCTGAACCCGCAGGGAAATCCGTGGCGCGATGCAATCGGGAACGCCGTTAAGCACCTGAAGGGTTACGAATACACTATCTCGCGGCCGCGCGATCTTTGGGTTGCCTGGTCCGAGATTATGGCGCGTATTGTAAGATTAAAGCTGGGGAAAATATCTTCACCATCCTCCTCCCAGTGATTCATGCGCGTTTCCACGATTCTCGTACTCACTTTCGCAAGCTTGGCATTTGGTCAGCAATTCAAGCATCCAGACAATCTGGCGCCCAATATTCCGACGCCGCAGCTAGTGGTGGAGCGGATGCTGGAAGCGGCCCATCTAAAGCCGGGTGAGATGGTCTACGATCTGGGCTGCGGCGACGGCCGGATTGTGATCACAGCGGCGCAGAAGTTCCAGGCGCGGGCCGTGGGTATCGAACTATCGCGGGACATTTACGAAAAGACCTCGGCGCGCATCCACAACATGGGACTGGAAAATCGCGTGACCATCGTTCACGGAAACGCGCTGCACACGGACCTTAGCCCGGCCAACGTTGTGACGCTCTATCTGCTGACTAGCTCAAACGAACGGCTTAGGCCGGAGCTGGAACGGTACTTGAAGCCGGGATCGCGCGTGGTGTCCCACGATTTTGAGATCCGCGGCTGGCATCCAGCGGTCACTGAAAGACTCGAAGCGGATGGCCGCGTTCATTCCATCTTCGTTTACGACATCGTCGCTCCGAAGAAATAATTCGCTTTCCAGGATGCCGTTATCGGAGGGTGGCAGATTTCCACCATCGCGCGTTTCCATTCGGGACTGCCAACGACGATTGGCGCAGGCGGCGTCTATCCCACAAATTACGAATTTAACGCGATCACCGAGCGGCTTCCCGGAACTCCCGACAAGTATGGAAAGACCATCGATAACAACGGACTTCCGAGCCTGTTCAACAACCCCTCAACTGCCGGTAATTACTTCCAGGAGGCCGGCGGCACAACAGGGAGCCGCGCAATTATTCGTTTGCCGGGCTTCATGAATTTCGACATTGGCAGTGATGAAAAATTTCAAAATGCCCTTCGAGGGACATCGCCTGCAGTTTCGGGGAGAGGCTTTCAATGCTCTCAATCATGTTAACTTCTACAAGCCCAGCCTGAACGTAAACACTCCGGCAACATTCGGCGAATTTCAAAGTGCGTACCCAGCTCGCGTGGTTCAGGCCAGCCTTCGTTATTCGTTCTGAAGACTCGGGAACGATCAGCCACGTTATAATCCGAATCAATGGATATTTACGATGAGCTGATTCGCCTTCGTAAGCTGGGGCAGAAGTCGGCAATTGCCACCATCGTGCAGGTTCGCGGCTCAATCCCCAGCCACGAAAGCGCCAAATTGCTGGTGCGTGAAGATGGCTCCATGCTCGGCACCATCGGTGGGGGCTGCGTTGAGGCGGAAGTCTGGAACGCGGCGCGCGAAGTGATCGCCACCGAAAGGGCACGCCACATGACCTTCAACCTTGGGCAGGACGCGGCTTACGACAACGGACTCATCTGCGGCGGGCAGTTGGATGTTTTTGTGGAAGCTGTGGTGCCTCCGCCGCGTGCGTACATTTTCGGCGCGGGTCACATTTCGAAGAGCCTGTCCACGGTCATCACCATGGCGGGGTTCAGCGCCAGCATCGTGGACAATCGCGAAACTTTCGCCAATCGCGACCGCTTTCCCGAAGCCACCGAGATCTTCGCCCAGGAATACGAAGAGGTGTTTCCGCAGCTTGCGATCAACGACACCAGTTACCTGGTCATCGTGACGCGCGGGCACCGCGACGATATGCGCGTGCTTCGCTGGGCGGTTTCGACGCCGGCGCGCTACATTGCCATGATTGGCAGCAAGCGCAAAGTCATCAACGTGATCAAGGAACTTGAGAAGGAAGACATCCCGCGCTCGGCTTTCGACCGCGTGTTTGCTCCCATGGGCTTCGAGATCGGCGCGATTTCGCCCGAAGAGATCGCCATCTCCGTGGCCGCCGAGATGATTGCGGCGCGGCGCGCTCCGGAGGGCCAGTGGCGCTCGCTCTCAAAATCGGTTTTCGCGGATGAACATCTCCGCGCGCTCCTCAAGTGAAGGTCGCGGCGCTGATTCTCGCGGCTGGTGAATCACGCCGGATGGGCCGCGCGAAGGCTCTGCTAACGCTCGACGGAGCGAGCTTTGTCGATGGATTGATCCAGAGCTTTAGCGCCCGATGCAGCCCGGTAATAGTAGTTCTCGGGCACGATCCGGAGCCGATCCGCTCCGCGCTGAATCCCTCCGCCACAGTGGTAATCAACCACCACTACCGTCAGGGACAGCTCACTTCCATGCAGTGCGGACTGCGAGCCGTCCCCGCCGACGTCGAGCGCGTCCTATTCACGCTGGTAGATCATCCGCGAGTGTGGGCTTCGACCATTGACGCGCTTCTTGAATCGGATGGCATCCTGAGCATTCCCGTGTTCGACGGCCGCAAAGGCCATCCCATCAGCTTCCGCAAGGAATTGATCCCGGAATTTCTCGAGCTTCCACCAGATTCGCAGGCGCGTGTGGTAATTCATCGTCACGCCGACCATACGAGTTACGTGCCTGTCGAAGATTCCGGAATTCTAGATGACGTCGACGACCCGGCCGCTTATGAGCGCTTGCTGACGAGGTCGCTTTGAGAGCCAAGGTTTTCAAGTGGGGCGGAGTCTGTTTCGGCCTGCTGCTAATAGCCGCCGTGGCGGCGCCCAAGCTGACCGAAGGTTTGTATCGCGACCGGATTCACGAGGCTCTGGAGTCCGCGCTGGGCCGAAAGGTCGTCATCCATGACGTTCACTTCGGCTTCCTGACCGGACCACAGTTCACACTCGGTAAAGTTGTCATCGGCGAGGACCCACGGATCGGTGTTGAACCCTTCGCCTACGTCGAAACGCTGAGCGCGCGCCCGCAACTGTTCTCATTGTTTACCGGCAATCTCGCGTTTTCCTCGCTCACGCTCGAGGATGCGCAAATGAATCTGGCTCGCGTCGATACCGGGCGGGGTGCGTTCCGGTGGAATTTCGAGCCCTTCCTGCGTCCCAATCTTCTGGCGGCCTTTCCCGGCATTCACGTGCGCGGCGGGCGCATTAACTTTAAGCTGGGACCGACCAAGATTAATTTCTACTTGCTCGATACCGATTGGGACATCGCACCCGCGAAGCCGGATGGTTCCGATTGGACGCTGAAGTTTGAAGGCGCTCCCGCCCGCACCGACCGGCCGGCGCGCGGCTTCGGCTTGATTCGCGCCAAGGGGCACTGGCGCCAGACCGAACAGAAAGCCGGCTCCGTCGACTTCGACCTGCAACTCGAGAAGAGTGAAATAGGCGACATCGTCACCTTGATTCATGGCGAAGATATGGGGCTTCACGGCGTGGTTTCCGGACGCGTGCGTCTCCAAGGGCCGCTGGCCAGCATCGCGGTGAACGGGCGCATGCGCGTCGAAGAACTTCACCGCTGGGATCAAAGTATTCCGCTGGGCGAGGGATGGCCGGTGCTGCTCACTGGGTCGTGGAACCTTCCGGGGCAGCAGATTTCCATGGAAGCGCGCGCCATCAGCGAGAAAGACCCGATGCTTGTCGCATTATGGCGAACCAGCGCCTATCTATCCAGCCCGCAGTCGAACGTGACGTTTCGGGCGCACCAGTTTCCAGTGGCCATGCTGCTTGATACCGCGCGGCACTTGGGCGCGCAGATTCCTGAAAACATGAAGGCGAGTGGAACCATTGACGGAGAAATCAGCGTGCCTAGTGGCGGCAGTGTCTCGGGAACCGCGACGCTCCAGCACGCCGCGTTCAGCATTCCTGGAGCGCCGCCGCTTAACTTTGAGACTGCGTCGATTGAGGCGGCCGACGGCAATATCCGCATGCTTCCGGCCACCTTCTCCGCGGGCACGCATGAGGAAGCTTCATTGTCCGCGGAGTACAACGTGGGGAGCAAGGCGCTTGACGTTACGCTGGCCAGCGAGGGCTCGCCGGTTTCGTTGATCGGCAACCAGGGACGCTGGATGGGTGTACCGCTGATTTCAATAGTAAACGCCGGCGTTTGGAAAGGATCGCTGGTGTACCATCAGTCGCCGGACACAGCGGGCGAGTGGTCGGGCCAGGCTCTCCTCACCGGTGCAATCGCGTCGATCCCAGCGCTTGCCAAGCCCGTAACAATTGAATCGGCTCAACTTCAAATCGAAGGACCGAGAATTTCATTGACCCGAATGCGCGGACAGGTTGGAAATGTGCCGTTTGCCGGGGAGTACCGCTATGAGCCCAGCGCGGTGCATCCACACCGCTTCCGATTCATGGCGTCGCGTGCCATCGATGCCGCGGAGCTGGAATCCTTGTTTCTTCCAACCCTTCGTCCTAAGACGAGCCTGCTGGCGCTGGCGCTTCGGCTCGGCAACGCGCAGATTCCCGACTGGCTGCGAAATTTTCACGCCGACGGAATCATCCAGATACCGCAGTTGCACGTGGGGGGGGCGGATCTTCAGCGGGTGCGCACCAGCGTCCTCTGGGACGCCCAGCATATTGCATTTACGGATCTGCAGGCGCATTTTCGGGGTGGCGCGGTGGAGGCCCGTGGTGCCATCGACTTGACCGAAAATTCTCCGGTATACAGCGCTTCAGTGCGAATCGCGGGGATGGAGTGGAAATCCGGGACGGTGGATTCGAGCGCCGTGGTGCAATCGAGCGGCGTAGGCCGAAATCTGCTGGCAAAGCTCCACGTGGAAGGCGACCTTGCGGGAAGCGATGTGGCGTTCACTCCCGAGCGCACGTTTGAAAAGCTATCGGCCTGTTACAGCTTCACCGACTTGCGGCTGCGGCTGACGGACGTGAAGGCGATCGAAAACGGGGCGACCTGGCTGGGCAACGGTGCGCTTCAGGAAGATGGCCGGATCGCGCTCCAAATTTCGAACGCGGGCCGGCAGGTCGGGGTGTTCGGAAGTTTGTAGTTCGCGTGTTCGAGACGTTAGGCCGCGGCCGGCCGGGTGCGCTTCAACGCGGCATCGAGAACCCACTTTACCTGCGTCAATTCAAACGGGGCCGCACAGTAGTCGGTAGCGCCGGCTTCGAGAGCATCGAGCCAGTCGTTGGTTTCCGGGAGCCGCGTAACCACGACGACCGGTTGTCGCGGGCGCGCCACGCGAATGGCACGCAACAAAGGCAGGTAGCGCCGGTCGTCGCCGCAGAGGAACAGAAGATCGGCATCGGCGGTTTCGTGAAACGCAACGGTCATCGGATGCTTTTCGATTTGGTGACGCTCGCGCAAGACCACGCGGCTTATCTGAATCGATACGGACTGGTCGAGCCCGACCAGCATAATCTTAGCCATGGGATGCTCCTTATCCGATTGAGTAGTTGTCTCGTCGTGGAGAGCACCAGCGGTCGATACCACCGACCGCCGTGATTGATAGGGAACCCGCCGCCGCGGATTTAGTCGCGGGGAGCCGTTGGCTCGAAGATCTCGCCCCAGATCACTTGATAGGCTTCAACATCATTATCCACGTTTTTCCCGCCGCGCACAAAGATTCGATCATTAGGTCTAAGCACGAATTGATCGACTTCGAAGCCGCTTTCGAGGTAACGAGTGTCGGCACGCAGCAGAATTAACTTGGAGCCATCAAAACGCGTGCGAACAGTCATGCGGCCGGGCTCCAGTGCGGACACCACACCGGTAAAAATTAAATCTCCCCGCGGTTCAATAGATTCAGCGGGGGTGCGATAGAGTCGAAACGTGCCGGCGCTTGCACGGGGGCGGACAGGAACCGCGCGGGGAATCACATGAACCGTTCGGGCATAGTGGAGCGGCAACCCACCTCGGTCGCTCACGACTTCCAAAACCTCGCCCGCCTTCAACGATCTACCCTCCACCCGATTATTGTCGCGTTCGAACCACGTTTTCTCATTGAATGTGTAGCGGAGAACCAGATTATTTGGGCAGCGAACCGCGAATTCGTCGGGATCCAACTCAAGGAGGATGCCCCGGGCAAGTCCGGTGAGCACCGGCCGAGGCACGTTCGCCGGTACGAGCTGAGAGCGAAGCGGCCCGGGAAGGAAAACAACCGAAATGGCGACCGCAAGTCTAAAGGGTGCGGGACGCATGCGACGTACCTGAGCTTTGACGATATCACTGGTACGATGAAAAGTCCGTCTCACAAATATGTCTTTACGCTTTTTCAACACTCTCACGCTGTCGCTGCAGCCCTTCGCGCCAGCCGAGGGGCGCACCGTTCGGATGTACACTTGCGGGCCTACGGTCTATGACTTCGCCCACATCGGGAACTTCCGTACTTTCATTTTTTTCGATCTACTGCGGCGGTGGCTGAGGGCCAGCGGATACGAGCTCAGCCATGTCATGAACATCACCGACGTGGATGACAAAATCATTCGCAACGCCATGGCTCAACAAAAATCCATGGCGGATTACACCGCCGTTTACACCCAGGCTTTTCTAGACGATTCGAAGATGTTGCGCCTAGAGAGTGCGGAAAAGCTGGTCCGCGCCACGGAGCATATTCCCGAAATGGCAGCCGCGATCGAGACTCTGACGGAAAAGGGTTTCACCTACGAGACCGATGGGTCGATTTACTTTCGCATCGCGAAATTCCCCGAATACGGCAAGCTGTCGCACAACGATTTCAGCGGCAATCGAAGCGGGGCCCGAGTCGATTCGGATACCTATGAGAAAGACGACGCACGGGATTTCGTGCTTTGGAAAGCACCCAAAGAGGGCGAGCCATTTTGGGACACGAAGGTGGGGCCGGGCCGCCCTGGCTGGCACATCGAGTGTTCCGTGATGGCGATCGAATATCTGGGCGAGACCCTCGACATTCATGCGGGGGGCGTGGATCTTACGTTTCCGCATCATGAGAACGAGATTGCGCAGTCGGAAAGCCTGACCGGGAAACCGTTCGCGCGTTTCTGGCTGCATGCCGAGTTCCTGCTGGTCGACGGGCAAAAGATGTCGAAGTCGCTCGGGAATTTTTATACCTTGCGCGACATTCTGGAGCGGGGGCATCCGGCGGAAACAGTGCGCTATCTTCTGGCGGCCGTTCCGTATCGCAAGGGTCTGAACTTTACCTTCGAAGGATTGAAGTCCGCCGCGACCGCGATCGATCGGCTCCGAAATTATGAACTTCGGCTGAAGACGGAAAAATTTCCTCCCGGAACGGACGCGGCTCTGCTGGGCCGGACCGAGCGCGCTGGCACCGAGTTCCGCGACGCTCTGGATGACGATTTGAATACGGCCGAAGCCTTGGCCGCGGTGTTCGAGTACATTCGCGAAACCAACACGGCGATGGACGCGGGTGGATTTCAGGCCGGCAATACCCAATACGCGCTGGAGTTTTTGCGCCAGTTCGATGCAGTATTCGACGTGCTGCGGCCGGCCGAAAAGGAAGACTCGCTCTCCGATGCGCAGGTGGATGAGAAGATCGCGGAACGCACGCACGCGAAGAAGGCGCGGGACTTCAAGCGCGCCGACGCGATTCGCCAGGAATTGGACGCGCAAGGGATAATTTTGGAAGACACCAAAGACGGTGTCCGCTGGAAAAGGAAATGAAGATTCAAACCACGGCGGTTCACGCGGGTGACCGGAAACGCAGAGGCGGTTCTACCCCAGTGACGACGCCGATTTACACGGCATCAAGTTACATCTACGACAACATTGAAGACCTCGACAAAGTGTTCGGTCATGAAATGGAAGGGCAGTCGTACGCGCGATACAACACACCTACTAACCAGGCGCTGGAAGAGTTGGTGACTGCGCTCGAGAGCGGGGCGGGGTCCCTGGCGTGCAGCTCCGGAATGATGGCGCTGCATATCGCGTTGCTGACGGGGCTGACGGACCGGCGGCGCTGCGTGGTGGCCGCGAAAGCTATGTACGGCGCCACGATTGCGCTGCTCACAAACGTGCTGGAGCCGTCTGGAGTTGAAATTCACTGGGCCGATTTTTGCGATCTTGAGGCACTGGAGCGCGTCACAACCGAAGCCCGGCCCGGATGCTTGCTGGTGGAGAGCATCTCGAATCCGCTGCTGCGCGTGGCGCAACTTGATCGCGTCGCCGAGATCGCAAAGGGCGCGGGCGCGACGCTGATTGTGGACAGCACTTTCGCCACGCCATTGCTGCTGCGTCCGCTCGAATGTGGCGCGAACATGGTGGTTCACAGTCTCACCAAATATCTATCGGGACATGGGGACGTGCTCGGCGGCATCGTGGTGTCGGACGCCGCAAATCTGGAAACACTGCGCACCATCTCCCGGACCATTGGTCCTGCGCTAGGACCGTTCGAGAGTTACCTGGTCATGCGCGGCATCAAAACTTTTGCGCTGCGCGTGGAACGTCAGAATCAGAACGCGTGCCGCGTAGCTTCCTGGCTCGCGACCAACGCCAATGTGGAGCGCGTGTTTTACCTGTCCGACCCGAAGCATCCCGATGCGCGCGTTGTCGAACGCATGTTTGAGCCGGGTTTATATGGGGCAGTGGTGAGCTTCGAGCTGAAGGGGGCTGCCCGCGACCAAGTGTTCCGCTTCATGAATTCGCTGAAGATGATAGTGCCCGCGACGTCGGTGGGCGACGTGCATTCCATGATGCTCTATCCCGTGATGAGTTCGCACCGCGAGCTTTCGCCAAAGCATCGTGAGCGCATGGGCATCAAAGAGAATTTAGTGCGGCTATCAGTCGGGATCGAAGCGGTGGAAGACATCATCGCGGATCTGGATCAAGCTTTCACGGACGCACTCGGATAACGCCGGCATGATTCCCGGTTTCACAAAACGTCGCACAATGCCCGGCGGCCGGGTAGATCCGAAAGAACTGCCGCAGGGGCCCACTGGACGACATTTGTGCCGGTGGTGCGCTTTGGAAGTCCCGCCGCGGCGGTCGACGTTCTGTTCTGAATATTGCGTTCACGAATGGAAACTGCGCAGCGATCCTGGCTATCTGCGAGACCATGTCCTGCGGCGTGATAAAGGCATCTGCGCCATCTGCCGCGTGGATACCGTGGCCGCGTGGATTCACATCAAGAAGACGAAACACGACCGGCGCGGGCGGCTGCTTCAGGCGTGGGGATTGACCCAGCTCACGCGGCGCAGCCTGTGGGACGCCGACCACATTCTTCCCGTGGTGATGGGCGGGGGCGAGTGCGATCTTTCGAATCTGCGGACGCTCTGCCTGCGGTGCCATAAGAAGGCAACGGCGGAACTCAGGGAGAAATTGAAAGGGCAGACTGGATAGTCTGCCCTTAGAAACAACTGTAACGATGAGTAGCCGAGACGATCGCCACCCAGCGTGCGGGCAGCACCTTGAAGCCTATGCCTGCTTCTTCTCTTCGACTTTTTCTTCTTCGCCCTTCAAGGAAGTCTTGAAATGGCGGATGCCTTCGCCTAGCCCTTTAGCGACTTCCGGGATCTTCTTGCCGCCGAACAGCAAAACGGCTACCGCGAGAATCACCAGGATTTCGGGGGTGCCAAGGCCACCAATCAAAAGCAGTGCTGGTTGCATGGGGCTCCTCTACAGTTTCTATTCTATGGACGCGTGGGACTGCGAGTCAAGGAGGGGTAGTCCGCTAAATCTTGGTTGATCGTGGTGGGGGTCTGGAAAGCGCGGGAAGCCATCGGATCACGCAGCCTCCAGTAATTCCCGCACGGTCCAGATGTGATCCGCGATACCCGCTGCCATTGCCGGGGTGACGCGCAATGACTTGTGAACCCGGCAGAAATTGTAGAACGTGTACCAAAGTGACATCGCGGCCCAATGGTTCTCCCATTTTTTAGAAAAAGCGTTCGTCAATCTAGTGCAGCGTCGAGTTCCCATTCTGAGGCTCAGATTGCTTCGCTCGACAATCGAAGTGCAGATGCGTTGGGGGTCAGGTTGACCCATGACTGGGACAGTCTCCACACTGGCGACTTCGGCGGGAGAATACTTGCGCTCGCCATCGGCAGATGCGCGGTAGACCTTGATGAGCATCGCGAAATCGGCGCAATCGCTAAAGGTGTTGGGTACCGCTGTGCGGTACGGCGCGAAACCATCGGTTGTGATCTGGAACGTTGAACCAGGGGCGATGGCATCGCGGACGCCTTCCACGAAAACGTCAGTGGTGGCCTGATCGCGCTTGCCCATCGCGATATTTAGGACCAACTTGCTGTTGCGCTCGATTGCAACGAACGTGTAGCAGTCGCCTAAATTCTGATCGTCACCGGGCCGCACGCGCTTTTCCTTTTTTCCGATGAACGCCCATACCTCGTCCATTTCCACGTCGCGAACAATCACGTTTCTGACGTGCTTTCCCATGATCTTTTCGCACCGCTCACCGGCGAGCACCAGCAGTTTCAGGATCGTCCCGTGGTGAACATCCGTGATCCGCTCCACGCTCGAAACGCTGTTTCCTTCAAGCAGAAGCCTTAGGACCATTTCGGCCTTATCGACGGGAAGGTACATCCCATCCAGAGTGTTATCGCGGGCGTCCGTGAACACCTTCCGGCATTGTCCGCACTGGTAGCGTTGGCGATTCTGGCGCTTACCGAATCTTCGGCAGTCCGTCCGACAGTTGTGGCACGTCACTTTGAACCTTGCTTTCTTCAGGCGAATGGCTCAAAATGACAGTGGGTATCAACCCTGTCTTGGGCTTGCCTGAGGCTAGGCCCTGCAAGTAGTTAGCGCTACGAACAGGGCTGAAACAAATGGGACCCCCGGCCCGACTTGAACGGGCATCTACCAGATTCGAATCTGGTGCTCTATCCTGTTGAGCTACGGGG
>JANYJA010000120.1 GCA_025358575.1 Terriglobia bacterium | reverse complement strand
AACGAGTACGTCAACGAGCACGTCTCGTTCACGGGCGTGAACAATTTCACGGGTGTCGATGGCTCCTTCAGTATGTCCGGGTGGTGGAGCAGCGACTGTCCCGGATGCCGCAGGTAGTGGTCAGTTCGTCGTAACGGAATGGGTTAGAAGACGTATGTGAGGGTGCCGAGGAGGCGCCTATGAATTTTATGTTTTCCCATGCTACTGAGATCATTCTGGGGAAAGCAAGTAAAAAAAGTCTCACGCCGAAAACTTGTGAGGTATCATCTCTCGCATGTCGGCTTTGAGAATTGTAAGCTATTGATTTGGAACGACTATTAATTTTCCAAGCAAGATGGAAAGTACGTCGGCCGCCTCAGGCAAGTCGTTTCAGCCGACTTTCTTTCGCGCCTGGGTTTTCTGCGTTGAAGTCGCACGCCCCGGAGGGAGACGGGCAGGAGCGAGTTTGCCACAATCCAGATCAAAGTAGTCTAATCTTGCTCTGCCGGAGAATGGCTAATGCGATGGATGTAACTGCCTGCCTCAAGCTTTAGGATGTCATCTGCCAAAACTTGAACATTATGGGCCGTCTTGGAGTTGAATTGAGAAAAGTAGTCTTTTCCGGCCACCTACCAAATCTTGTCGCCCTCTTGTAAAGAAGCAAGGATTCGTCGCTGCCGTAGGGAAGGGAACTGGGGTGAGGTCAATTTATCTGCATTGTGTCATGTCGGTGGGCGCTGGTGTGTAATCGTCGTCGTCTTTCCGTTGTTTTTTCTAGTCAGAGGCGGAGGGAATATGATGACGACGACGTTTGTCTAATGTACATGTCTGGAAGGTTGTCTAAAGGCGTGGTCGTTAGACCCACGGTCTATCGGGTCTTTCGCCCACGGAGACGATGGGATTTACGCCCACCGACGCCACGGGCCATACGTCCTCCGTATGCGTTTTGCCCACGGAGGGCGTTACACCCACCGCTTGCAACCTGCTCAGAGGGCATCGCCTACTGGATAGAAACGACGCGCAGCGGCTGAAAGAACTGGAAGACGAGAACCAGCGGTTAAAGAAGCTGGTGGCGAATCTGGCAAGTGGCGAAGAGTATGCTCTGTTCGCATTGAATTCTGCACGACCGACCGTTATTCGCAAACAATTCTGCATTTAACACCGGTAGTAGGCCACAAATGCGCTCATCTGGAGCGATTGTACTTTGTTGAAACGGTTCAACAGTTCTCTGGGCTGAAAACGACTTGTGGCAGTCAGCAAATTTGAGTGATAACAAGAGTCAGATCGTCATGCAGTTTGGCTGATCCAAGAAATCCTGTGACAGAGTTCAGAACTGCGGTTCGAATCTCTTCAGGTGTACGTCTATTCGCTTCTGCAACGACCTTCCGCAAACGGTCCTCCCCATACTCCTCCCCATCTGCGCGCGTCGCTTCCAGCAGCCCGTCAGAGCATAGGATGAGCAAATCATGGGGTTCAACCCGAGTGCTTGCCTGTTCATACTGAGCTGTTGGGAGAAGCCCGATCACCGGCCCTCCACTGTTCAGGGGCACGATAGCAACCGCCTCCTGACGACGGGTGACGAGGAAAGGTGCTGCTTGCCCGGCGTTGATGAAGTGGAGGGTATGGGTCGCTTTTTCGTAATAACACCAGAACATAGTGGCGTAGCGATTCCCCTCGGCATGTTGGCAGAGCAATTGGTTGAGCTTAGCCGTCTCCATCTCATGTTCAGCGCGGGATGCGGTCCAACTGCTGGAACGAATGGCACCATGAATCACACCCATCAGGAGCGCGGCGGGAACGCCCTTCCCCGATACGTCTCCTATGACGATGGCGTCTTTGTTCCCAGCCGTGAACAAATCGTAGAAGTCACCGCTTACCTGTTCCGCCGGCCGATACGCCGCCGCGGCACGTACGCCGCTGAGGTTTTGGTTCACCACGGGCAAGAGACGTGCCTGGACCTCTTTCGCGATTTCCAGCTGTTGCTCCAGCAGTCGCCCCCGGATGTAGGAGCGAACGTTGAACGCTGCCAGAATTACAGTGCTCAAAAGGGCCAAAGCTCCCGCAGTGCCGATAAAGAGGTTCCAGCGCTGGGTACGCAGCAGCGCGGGATCTCCTGCAGTGAGAGGAACAGCCAGCTCGACCACAAGAAGGGAGTGAGCCATACTCTGGGACGATGCAGCCTGACCTGTGTTCACGGGGGCACCCTGATGGAGCGCAAAGGCTTCCACCACAACACGTCCGGCACGTCTCTCAACTACCCTGTAAACTGCTTCATGGTTGCGGAGCCCCTCGTTTTCTTCCTCTTTTGAAAACACATGCAGGCCGCTGTCCCCTTCCTGCTCAAGAACCCTGCCCTCTGAGTTGCGGATACTGATCCAGAGCGGCTGCCCTCGGGACGCTTTTACGTCTTCCTGAAGAAGCTGCATTCTTGAATCGCCGGCCTTCCAGGATCGCCTTAGCTGCTGCTCCAGGGTGACCATGTCCTCTCTCATTTGGCGTCGCACTTGCTGCGTCGCCAGCAGCCTAGAGACAAAGATGTAGTCGCGAACGGAGTTTGCCAGCAGAAGCAAGGACAGGAGCACACCAAGGCCAAGCGGAATGTAAATCCAGCGGTGGGATCGCGAATACCAGATGCTGCGAGTGCTCATCAAATCTCCTGCTTCCGCGCGCCAGAGAAAACGCACAGCTGCACATCCACTCTATCCGGCCTGGGCGTGTTCCGTGAGCACGACCGAGACTTCTGAGCCAATACCCGCTGGGATGGGAGCATATCAACCTGACCGGGGATTACGTCTGGCGGAAAGATCGGAAGGTTGAGGAAGGGAAATTCAGGCCGCTACGACCGTTCCAAAAAGCTTAGCGTACTTTATATTCCGTTTCGTGAGGCGACCCCTACTGGACGGGCAGTGTGCAATCAGAGGTGCTGCAGGTCAGGTTACGGGAGACCATGCCCGACAGCCAAACTGACCCACTCCCGCAATCTTCGGGAAGGTGGGACAATCCCAAGCCGTCACGCCGGCGCGCTAGTAGATGCCAAATACGGGGGCATCACGCTAACGGTCTTTTGAGCTTCAATGCGCGGCAGGTCGAAGTTGGGGGCCATGGAAGATGGTGCCTTAATGTGGTCCTCCATTATCACGAACAGACAGCCATTTATGGCATTGAGCCTCTTCCTCAGTGTCTCCTTGGGAGATGCATCTAGGGATCTTTACGCACTGGGGTGAACGCGTTGAACGGCGGCGCGGGCGGAGCGGTGCGTGACAGCGAACTTAACTTGACTTCGATGGGGGGGTCCAGTAGCATCCACATGATACCGCTTGCAAGATTCAGGGGTACTTATCGAAATTTATGAGTTTGCTACCAGCTTTTCTTCTCGCTGAACCGGGGCGGCTGCTCCACCTGAGCTTTGTCGATGTGGTGGTGATCGCTCTCTATTTTGTAATGGTGATCGGCATTGGGTTCTACCTGAAGGGCTTCACGAAGACGGGCGAAGACTTCTTTTTGGCAGGGCGCGATATGACCGCGTGGATTGCAGGCCTGAGCTTTGTCGCGGCGAATTTGGGATCGCTCGAACTGATGGGATGGGCGGCGGCCTCTTATCAGTACGGAATTCTGGCGGCGCACTGGTACTGGATCGGCGCAATTCCGGCCATGCTGTTTCTCGGGCTGGTAATGATGCCGTTTTATTACATTTCGAAAACGCATTCCGTGCCGGGATATTTGAAACTGCGGTTCGGCGAAGGCTCGCGCGCGGTGTCGGCCATTTCATTCGCGTTCATGACGGTGCTGATGAGCGGCATCAACATGTACTCCATGGCACTGGTGATGAAGGTTGTGCTGGGCTGGGACATCCATTTCAGCATCTGGATTTCATCGCTTACGGTGGCGGCTTACGTGGTGCTGGGCGGACTGCTGTCAGCGATTTTCAACGAAGTGCTGCAGTTCGTGATGATCTGGCTGGGGGCGATGCTGATTCCGATCATCGGGCTGATTGAAACCGGCGGTTGGAATGGCATGGTGGCGCGGATAGCGAAAAACACGGCTGCGGGCGACTATACGCATCTGTGGCGCACGCTGGGGTCGTTTTCGGATAACCCGATGGGCATCCACTGGACTGGCATCGTGCTGGGGCTTGGGTTTGTGATTTCGTTTGGATACTGGACCACGGATTTCCTGGTAGTGCAGCGGGTGCTCTCGGCGCGCGATTTGCGATCGGCGAAGATGGCACCCATTATCGGCGCGTCGTTCAAGATGCTAGTGCCGTTTATCGTGATCCTGCCGGGATTGCTGGGACTCGCGGTGCTGCCGGAGCATTTGGTTGCGGAATCGGCGGCGACCGCCACCACGCACAGCTACAACGAAGTGCTGCCACTGATGCTGGCGCGATACTGCGGACCGGGGCTGCTGGGGCTTGGCATTACCGCATTGATCGCGGGATTCATGTCGGGCATGGCGGGAAACGTAAGCGCGTTTGCGACGGTGTGGACATATGACATCTACCGGGCGTTTTTCCGGGCGCAAGCGCCGGACGAGCATTACGTGAAGATCGGACGCTGGTGCACATTGCTGGGAGTGCTGGTCAGCATCGGGACGGCATACCTGGTGATGCAGTTCGCGAGCATCATGGATTACGTGCAGGCGCTGTTCAGTTTTTTCATCGCGCCGCTGTTTGGGACGGTCATTTTGGGAATGCTGTGGAAGCGCGCAACGCCGGCGGGCGGGGTGTCGGGACTGCTGGCGGGCACGCTCTCGTCAATCGGAATGTGGGCGTGGGTGAAGCTTGACCCATCGGCGATCAGCATTATTGCGCTCTCACCGAAGGCGCGGGACATGGCGGAGAACATGTATCGCGCGCTATGGTCGTGGCTGATTTGCGTTGTGGTCACGGTGGCGGTCAGCTACATGACGAAACCCAAGCCGGAGTCGGAACTGACAGGCTTGGTATATGGATGCACGGAGATTCCCTCGGAACGCGACCTGAAACTGACGCAGCGGCCGATTTTCTGGGGCAGTCTAGTGGCGATTGTGTTTGTAGTTTTGAATCTGATTTTCTGGTAAGGAGCCTATGCATCACTCAGGAATGATTTCCATCTGGTTTTTTATCGGACTGCTATTGGTGCCTTACGGGTTACTGACGTTTGGCGCGGGAATATACGAATACATGGTGCCGAGCGCGCAGACGACGGTGCTCGCCAGCCTTCATGCGGGAATTTGGTGGGGACTGCTGATTTTGGGGCTCGGCTTATTTTGGAGTTTGCGTTTCCGGCCCGGAGCGGGCCGATGAACGGTTCAACGAAAAAGCAGATGACGCTCGGGATGATCGTGGGAAATCGCGGTTTTTTTCCGGATCACCTGGCGAGGAGCGGGCGCGAAGAGATGATCGCGGTGCTGGAAGGCGCGGGCGTTCGCGTGATTGCGCCGGACCCGGCGGAGACGAAGCACGGGGCGGTGGAGACGCGCGAAGAAGCGCACAAATGTGCGAATTTGTTTAGGGCGCATCGGGATGAAATCGACGGAATTGTTGTGACGCTGCCGAATTTTGGCGAAGAGCGCGCAATTGCCGATACGCTGCGTCTGGCGGATTTGCGCGTCCCGGTGCTGATTCAAGCGACGCCGGACACGCCGGGGTTGATGACCATTAGCGACCGGCGGGACAGCTTCTGCGGCAAGATGTCGGCATGCAATAATCTGCAGCAATACCGGATTCCGTATTCGATCACGGGGCTGCATACAGTGGCACCGAAGAGCGAAGCGTTCAAGAAGGATCTGAATTGGTTTCTGGGTGTTTGCCGCGTGGCGAAGGGCTTGGGCCGGCTGCGCATCGGCGCGCTGGGTGCCCGGCCGACGGCTTTCAACACCGTGCGTTATAGCGAGAAGCTGCTGGAGGGTTCGGGCATCTCGATCGACACGCTGGATCTTTCGGAACTGTTCGGGCGCATCGATCGGATGAAGGACGACGATCCGGCGGCAAAGGGCAAGCTGGATCAGATCAACAGCTATGTGTCGACGGCGGGAATTCCGGGCGGCGCGCTGATGAAGATGGCGAAGCTGGGCGCGGTGATCGACCAGTGGATGCAGACGGCTGAGCTGGATATCACGGCGATTCAATGCTGGACGTCGATGGAGGAATTTTTCGGCGTGGTGCCCTGCACGGTGATGAGCATGATGAGCAACAATCTGTTCTCGAGCGCGTGCGAGGTGGACATTGCGGGGGTGGTGGGGATGCATGCGCTGCGGCTGGCATCGGAGACTCCGAGCGCGCTGCTGGATTGGAATAACAACTACGGCGACGATCCGAACAAAGCGGTCTGCTTCCACTGCAGCAACCTTCCGAAGCATTTCTTCGAGAGCGTGAAGATGGATTTTCAGCAGATTATCGCGGGCACGGTGGGCAAAGAGAACACTTTCGGAACGGTGGTGGGCAAGGTGAAAGCAGCCCCGATGAGCTACGCGCGCTTTTCGACTGACGACCGGGCGGGCAGGATTCGCGGCTATGTGGGCGAGGGCGAGTTCACCAACGATCCGCTGAACACGTTCGGGGGCGCGGGGGTGGTACGCATACCGCGATTGCAGGACCTGCTGCGATATATCTGCGAGCAGGGCTTTGAGCACCACGTGGCGGCAAACCTTTCGTGGATTGCGGGCAGCGTTCACGAAGCGACGACGAAGTATCTGGGTTGGGACGTGACGTGGCACGCTAAGGGCGAAGTGTAATGGGCTTGGTCGCGGGCGTCGATTTCGGGACGCTGAGCGTTCGGGTTTCCATATTCCATCACGAGCGCGGGCGATTGGGAGCCGCGACGGCGGAGTATGCGCTGCACCGCACGCCGAACGATCCCGACCAAGCCACGCAAAGCCACTTCGATCATCTGAGGGCGTTGCAAACAGCAATACCAGCGGCTTTGGCGAACAGTGGCGTCGCAGGGCGCGACATTGAGGCGATTGCGCTGGACACTACCGGATCGAGCGTGATTCCGGTGGACAGCGCGATGCAGCCGTTATCGGAATATTACTTATGGTGCGACCATCGCGCGTGGCGGGAAGCGGCTGAGATTACGCGAGCCGCGCACGAATCGAAGCTGGAAGCGATCGATTGGTGCGGGGGCGTGTATTCGAGCGAATGGGGATTTTCGAAGCTTCTGCACTGGCTTCGAAATAATCCCGAACAGCGTGGGCGGTTCGGGTCGGCATTCGAGCATTGCGACATGATCGCGGCGACATTGTGCGGCGTGAAGCGGCCCCAGGATGCAATGCGCAGCGTGTGCGCGATGGGGCACAAATGGCTGTGGAATCCCCGCTGGGGCGGATGGCCGTCCGAAGAGTTTCTGGTTGGCGTGGACCCGTTGTTCGCGGGTGTGCGCGAAAAACTGCAAGGGCGCTATGCCACTTCCGATCAGCTAGCCGGTCGTTTGAGCGCGGAGTGGGCGCGGCGGCTGGGGCTGCGTGAAGGCATTCCAATTCCGGTGGGCGCGTTCGATGCGCACTGGGACGCGGTGGGCGCGGGGATCCGGCTGGGCGATGTGGTGAACGTGATTGGAACTTCGACGTGCATCATCGGGATGAGCGATGCGGTGCGGCTTATCGCGGGAGTGTGCGGCGTGGTGCCGGGGTCGGTTTATCCGGCGATGACGGGAATCGAAGCGGGGCTTTCGGCGACGGGGGACATTTTCGACGCGATTGCGAAGCGCGCGGGAACAAGTGTTGCGGCACTTTCGGAAGGGCTGGATCGATATCACGCAGGGCAGACTGGACTGCTGCGGCTGACGTGGGACAACGGGGACCGGACGGTGTTGGTGAATCCGGAACTCGGCGGCGTGACGCTGGGCTGGAACCTGACGCACACTTCGCGCGACGAGCTGTTCGCGGCGATTGAAGGCACCGCATTGCATACGCGCGTGATTCTGGATCGCATGGAAGAGGGCGGGGCTCCGGTGCGGCGCGTGATTAATGGCGGCGGCATTCCGCAGCGTAACAACGTGCTGAATCAGGTCTACGCCAATGTGCTGAACAAGCCAGTGCTAGTGCCTGGCGGGGATGTGACCAGCTTAGGCTCGGCGATTTTCGCGTTCATGGCAGCGGGGACTTTCGATTCGCTGGAGGCCGCGCAGACGGCGCTTTGCCCGCCGCATCGCACCATTGAGCCGGAGGCGGCGAGCGCGGCGGTGTATGGAGAGCTTTACGCGCACTATCGAAAGCTGTACTTCGCACTGGGCGCGCCGGATTCAGAGCCGGCGGCGATTGGGAACGTTCTACCGCAACTGCGCCGGATCGCGGAACGCGCGCGTCAGAAGGATACGCGGTGAAATTGGAAAAGCTGCGGACCGAGGTGCTTGCCGCGAATCTGGAAGTGGTGAACCGCGGACTGGTTTTATACACGTTCGGGAATGCGAGCGGGATTGATCGGGAACAGGGGCTGGTCGCAATTAAACCGAGCGGCGTTCCATATGAGAGCTTGACGCCGGCGGACATGGTGATCACGGATGTCGAGGGCAAGGTAGTAGAAGGCTCACTGCGTCCGTCGTCGGATCTGGCGACGCATATCGAAATTTATAAGGCGTTTCCGAACGTTGGCGGAGTGGTTCACACACACTCGCTATTTGCGACGGCGTGGGCGCAGGCAGGGCGTGAAATTCCATGCCTCGGCACGACACATGCGGATTATTTCCATGGACCGGTGCCTCTGACGGCGCATCTCACGACAGAAGAAATCGATGAAGGGTATGAACGCGCGACGGGGCACGCCGTTGTGCGTCGGTTCGCGGGAATGGATCCGCTCACTGCGCCGGGCGTTTTAGTGATCGGGCACGCGCCTTTTTGCTGGGGAGCGACGGCGATGGATGCGGCGCACCATGCGGTGATCCTCGAAGAGATTGCGACGATGGCGTACTATGCGACGACGCTGAATCCAGGGTGCGGACAGCTACCGCAAGCGGTGCAGGATAAGCACTACTTTCGGAAGCATGGCGCCAAGGCCTACTACGGGCAGAAGTGAACGGCAGTGCGCTACTGAACTAGGCGCTCAACGGAACCATTCCTTCTAACTGCCGAATATGATTTAGATCGTGGCCGGCCATGGTCTCGACTAGCGTTCGAAACGTCATTTCTCCCCGCTCAGGATGAATCACTAATTTTGAGAAAGTACTTTGCGGGACCGCGCGGATTAAAATCATGTTCCATTTTCGAACCGCGGCGAACAAGTCCAGTGCAGCGTTCACCTCGAAGCCATCGTAAATTCGGGCCCAGTTATCCTGATCGAACGGCTGAATAACGTGGGAGGTTTCCGCTAATGCCTGCCTCAAACGGAACGCAAACGCCAGTTCCGTGTCGGCCAGGTGGCATAGAATCTTTCGCGCGCTCCATTTACCAGGAGCCGGCGTCTGTTCCACGCCTTCCACGCCAATCTTCTTAGCCAATTCCTTCAGATGTCCCGGAGTCTCCGCAACTACCTCAATCGGATCACGCGATCCCAGGTTGGACGCATACGGGTTCATATCCCGACGTTAGCAGGATGAGGCCCGAAAAACGAGAGGCGGGAGCATGAACTGAGCCAACTCATCGCGACGCTGCTTGTAGACGCAATGCGCATGTTCCAAATCGATGACAGCGGCATCTAGCGCAGCTTGGCTCACGTCCGGCCGTGACGACAAATCCTGGACCTTGCGTGCTTGTTCGGAGAAATTGTGAAAAGCCATCCGGTATTCTTCGTCCGCCATGGCCATAACCGGGTGTTCCATTTGTGCTAACTCCATACTGTTTTAGACGCTAAACTCGCCACAAGAGTTCGAAACAAACATCGAGCAGCATGCATTCGTGCGCGAATGGCGGAAAGTACGGGTTTCCACATGACAAGGCGTTATTCGGCCCCATCAGTAATTTCTATGAAACTCTTGGCCCTAAATGTGCACCAATGCTTATATGACCTCTCATGAAGAGTCCATTCCCGAGATCGATGCTATCCGAAGTGAAGCGCTGCGGGCTGGTGCAATCGATCCTTTAACTCTGCGATATCGAGTGGTGGAGTATCGCCGCTCGAATGGCGAGTTGATCGGTTTTCCTCTCGACGATCTGGGATTTCGCGACGCCGTGGAAAAGACGGCTGCGTTGATACAGAGTGCGAGCGATTCACACTTTTGCCTGGAACCAGTCGGCTTTCTTCAATAGCTATCCCATCGAGTCTTATAAGCCGCCAAGTCCACTTAGGGACGTAACGGTACAATAGTAAAATTCCCCATGAAGTACCTTTTCGCGCGACCGCTTTCGACGGTCGTTTCGTTGACGTTCCTTTTCTCTCCCGCCTCGGTGGCACGACAGGATCGGTTAGTCTGCGGCACCAGCCGAGTGCGCGGCATCCAAGAGCGATTCCTGCATCGGCAGGCTGAAAAAGCGCGGTCTCTGGCGTCCTCAAAGGGCATGAAGGCAGGCCAGCTCGCGCCCCGCAACACTAATCGAGATTTAGGCAACATCGCTATCATTGACGATTCCGGCGGTGTGATCTCCCATCGAAATGACTTTAACCTTGACCACAAATCCCTCTCGTTCACCCCGACGAACGTAAATGCGAGCAGCTACAAGTACCAACTAGCCGTAGACACTTACGATGCCTCCGCCGTCTCCGGCGCGTTGCCGCTAACAGGCCTCGGCGACGACGATTCCCGGGCTATCCCGCTTCCCTTCCCTTTCACGTTCTATGGCACCGTTTACACGCAAATCTTCGTGAATTCAGACGGCAACGCCACCTTCGGCGCGGGCGATAGCGCTTCGCTGGATCGCTCGCTGGGGCGCATGTCCTCGGGTCCCCCCAGAATCGCTCCGCTCTACGCAGATCTCAATCCGTCAGATGCACTTAGCAGCGTGTCCGTGCTCGCGACGGCGTCGCGCTTCACTATCAACTGGACGGGCGTCCCGGAGTTTTCCTCCACCAAAACCGGGCTTAAGGAAACTTTTCAGCTCCGCCTTTATCCAGATAGTCACATTGAGATCTCGTGGTCTGGAATCAATACCACTGGCGCCGTGGTCGGCATTTCCCCGGGTCGATTGCTCGGCAACACGGTGGTACTCGACTTCTCAACCACGCCGTCGGCTGAGTATTCCGGAACGGTAGCGGAGACCTTCGGCAGCACCAACGAAGTCGATATTCAGCTTGTCTCTCAGCACTTCTACCAGACCCACGACGATGCCTACGATTACCTGGTCATCTTTAACAATCTTGACGTTCAAGCCGGCTCCGGAGCCGTTTCGTATGAGGAAACCCAGCGTGGCATGGGCACGGGATTTGGCCAGGAGCCGTTCGATGCCTCGTCGGAAACCGGTTCCGCGGCCCGGCTGCAATCTCTGCTGAACATGGGACCGCTGAGCCAGTTTCCGACCGACCCGAATCAACTCTTCAACGGCAACAGCTTGTCCGCTATTGGCGTGCTCGCTCACGAAGCCGGTCACCTTTTCCTGGCCTACGCCAGTGTCCTCGATCCAAACGACCCCACGGCGCAGCCCATGCTGGGCCGCCAACTGGCGCACTGGAATTTCCTGTTTAATTCGGAAGCGTCGCTGCTCGAAGGGAACCGCATTGCGGACAACGGCGCCGGGACCGCTCCGCGCTTCAAAACCACGGACGATTACCAGCAGTATGCCCCGCTCGATCAATACCTGATGGGCTTCCGCCTGGTTGAAGAAGTCGCGCCGACATTTCTGGTCAACAACACTACCCAGAATTACAACGAACGCGCGCCCCAATCGAACGTCACTATTAGCGGCGATCGTCGTGACATCACGGTTAGCGATTTGGTTGCCGTGGTTGGCCGCCGCACCCCCGACGCTACTGTCGCCCAGCGCCGCTTCCGATTCGCGTTCATTCTGGTCAGTGGCGCGGGCAAAGATCCGTCCGCCAACGAACTGGCACAAATCGACAACTACCGGACGCAGTTCGAAACTGCTTATCGCAATTACGCGGGCCAGCGCGCCTGGGCGGACACCACGCTGCGCCGCGTGCTGCGCTTATCCGTCGCCCCTGCTGCCGGCGTGCTTGCGGGATCGTCCGGAGCGGCCTCGATCAATCTCCAGCAGCCTGCCTCAAGCCCTTTAACAGTGACACTAGCGAGCGGCGGCGGATTGATTGGCGTGCCCGCAACCATCAATATTCCTGCCGGTGCCTCGAGCGCCTCGTTCCTGATCAAAGGGCTTCAGGCTGGTGTCGATGACCTCACGGCCCAGCCCTCCGACGCAACTTACGAAACCAGTTACGCGCGCGTGCAGGTCGCAGCTCCGGGAAACGTGAGTCTCTCCGTAATCTCCGGCAATGAGCAAAACGCCGTTCCGGGCGCCACCCTCCCGGAGCCCGTCGTCGTTCGCGTCACCGACATTAACAATCTTGCCTACAGCGGCGTCTCCATCCAGGCCGCGGATAGCAGCGGTGGCAGCGTTCACCCCGCGACCGCGACTACGGACGCTAACGGGCGCGCCAGTTTCCAGTGGACGCCCGGCCCGACATCTCCCGCGCACCTTACGTTTAGTGTCGCGGGAAGCACTATCACGACGGTCGCCTCCGCGACCGGCGCGCCGAAAGTCACTGCCGCCGCCGTCGTCAACGCCGCATCCTTCAGCGCGGGTATCACCCCAGGCGGCATCGCCACGCTATACGGCATTTATCTCGCCGGGGGCACAACGGGCGCAACGCCGTTTCCTTGGCCCACAATTTTAAGCGGCGTCCAACTGCTGCTCAACAACTCCGCGGTGCCGCTGCTCTATACCTCCGATGGCCAGATTAACTTCCTGGTCCCGACCAGCCTTTCCGGCACGTCCGCCACGCTTGTGGTCCAGACTCCCCTCGGCACTTCCGCCGCCGTCTCGATCCCGGTGTCCGCCTTTTCGCCGGGCATCTTCTTCGATGCAGGCAGCGGCTTTGGCGCCATCCTCAACGCCGGAACCACCCAGACCACCGCCACGGTCCCCGCCGCCCGGGGCAGTTTCGTGGAGATCTACTGCACCGGTCTCGGCCCGGTCAGCGGCAATCCAACTCGGCAGACGACCGCCGTCACTCCGAAAGTAACTGTCGGCGGAATTCTTGCGCCGGTCAGCTTTAGCGGTCTGGCTCCCGGTTATCAAGGCCTGTATCAAATCGACGCCCAGATCCCTCAAAATGCTCCGACCGGCCCGCAGCCGATATTTGTTACCGTGAACGACATCCCCAGCAACACCGTGAAGATTCTGGTGCAATAAGACAAAATGTCCTGGCTATTCTCCGACACGTTACCAACCGGCACCCAAGCTCCGGATTTCTCGCTTCCAGACGACTCCGGACACACCGTCTCGCTCGCGGCGCTCCGGGGCAAGAACGTCGTTCTGGTCTTTTACCCCGGCGACAACACCCCGGTCTGCCGCGCCCAACTGTACGAATTTCGCGACCGCTGGGAGCAGGCCAAGATGCGCAATATTCTGGTCTTCGGCATCAACCCTGGCGATGCCCAAAGTCACACCGGCTTTCGCGAAAAGAACCATCTCCCATTTCCGCTCCTGGTCGACGCCGGCCAGAAAGTCGGCGCCCTCTATAACGCCAACGGACTCTTCGTGAAGCGCACCGTCTACTTAATCGGTCCCGACGGTAAGATCCGCTTCGGCCAGCGCGGCAAGCCCAAAGTCGAAGAAGTATTGTCACACGCCGCCTGACCGCAGGGGCGGCAAATGTCCAAATTACTCGCGTTCATTTCGACATTCGCGCTGCTGGTCGTAATGATCGGAGTAATCGCCTACGAACGTTACTACGCGCCCCCGGGCGGTTTTCTGCACCGCACCATAGACGCGCCCGCGATCGTCAAGCAAGTTCAGCCGCTTAGCGAACTCATCACCGTGCGATACACGATCGAAAAGGTCGTTGGCATGACTGAAGACAAGCGCCCCATGGGCTCGGAATCCATTTTGTTGCTGGTGCAGGGTCGCGTGATGGCGGGTGTCGACCTCTCCGGGCTCACTCAGTACGACGTCATCAAATCCGGCAAGTCGGTGAAGGTGCGCATCCCCGCCGCGCGCATCACCGAAGCCTTTCTCGACGAGAAATACACCAAGGTCTGGGACCGCCATATCACTTGGTGGACGCCCTGGGTGCCCTACGATCCGGAGCTCGAGCACAAAGCGCGGTTAGCCGCCATCGCGGACGTGCGCCAAGCGGCCCTGGATATGGGCATTCTAAAGCAGGCCCAGCAGAACGCGGAAACCGCTATCCGCAGGTTCCTGCAAGCGCTGGGATTCGAAACCGTGACCACTTACTCGGCTACTTAGATGAGTTATCGGGTCGCGCGTTTATCAAGCAGCTTAATCATCTCGTCGTTACCTTGCTGTTCCGCCAGGCGGCGGGCGAACATAAGCGCGGTCGCGCCCACGCCGTTGCGCTGGTCCACCTTCGCGCCGCCTTCCAGCAGCCGCTGCACGATTGGGCGAAAGCCTTGAAGCTCGCAGCATCAGCGCAGTGCCCATGCCGTCTTATATTTGAGGATCGGCCCCATTTTTGAGCAGCAAGTCTACGGTTTCGAGCGGGCCGTTGTAGGCCGCCAAAATTAAAAGGCTGTGCCGCGGTTGTCACGCTGGTTTGCGTCTCCCTAGTGGTCCAGGAATTGGCTAACCACGGCCGACTGGTTGTTGCGCGCCGCGTCGAAAATGTTGGGTGACTCCACCGCGTGAGCGCCAATCGAAATAACGACAGTCTTGATAGCGTCCAGCGGATTGAAATCGAATTTGTCCAGATCGGAAGGTTCAATTGTCTGAACAAACAGATCCCAAGCGGGGAATTGCCGGCCCGGATTTTGGCATAAAGGTCGGTGGCGTGGCCTGGGTCCTCGCCCTGAATATGCTGAGATTCCTGCGACGTGAGAGTGCGAACGCCCTCCTGCGTTTTCCATGTGTACTTCACATCCTTCACGGCGCCCTGTTTGTTCACCCATTTGAATGCGTGGACGGCGAAGCCATTCATCTCGCGGTAATCGGCCGGAATACCCAGATCGGAGTAGAGGAACGTGAGCATCTGAGTCGACTCAGGGACATGCGAAAAGAAATCGAAGAAGCGGTTGGGGTCCTGTTACCGACGATGTCGTAGTTTCCCTCGTCAGTGTAGAACTTGGTTGCGAATCCGCGCGGATCGCGCAGGGCCGTTTCGCACGAACCCGCGGAGTGAACCACGGCGGAGAAGCGCACAAAGACCGGCTTCCGCTTGCCAGGCTTGGTCATAAACGACGCCCTGCTGACCGCCGAGAAATCCCCCGCGCTTTCAGAGTACCCATAAGCACCGGCGCCGCGCGCGTGAACAACGCGCTCGGGAATACGCTGGCGGTCAAACGAGGCAAGCTTTTCGGTGAGGTGGATATCTTCAAGCAAAACCGGTCCGTTCTCTCCCGCCGTTCGGGAACGCCGCCGTTGGTGGTCAGCGGGCGCTGCTGGCCGAACGCCAGCGTCGTGGCGAGAGCGGCGGCGGCGAGAATAAATTTTTTCATAAATTTCCCTGGGAAGCGTATACGCGCCCTGCTAATAGAACTAGACTATAGACGCTATGATGCAAATAGGAATATCCTATGCCACGACCTTCCGCCGGCGAGCGGTCTCTCGACTTAAGGCAGCTCCAATATTTCTGTGCGCTCGCCCGCACCAAAAGCTTCACTCGCGCGGCTGAAGAACTAAGTGTCGCGCAGCCCTCGCTTTCCGATCAGATCAAGCGGCTCGAACACAACCTGGGGGGCTCGCTGTTCGACCGGCTCGCGCGAGGAGTGGAGCTAACGCCGGCTGGGGAGGCGTTGTTGCCGCGCGCCCGGGCGCTGCTTGAGGACGCCGCCGCGCTTCCTCAGATTCTCGAAACACTCCGGGATGGAATCGCCGGCGACTTGCGGGTCGGCGCGATCCCCACCATCCTGCCCTACTTGATTGCCCCCTCTCTTCGGAAATTTGTGGACAATTATCCCGACGTGAACTTGCTGCTGCGTGAAGCCACGACACCGGAGCTGATCGAACAGGTGCAAGATGGCGTGCTCGATATCGCGATCCTAAGCCTTCCAGTAGACCAGCCGGGCTTAGTCCGCAGCGAGCTATTTCGCGAGTTGCTGTACCTTGCCGTGCCAGAGGACCACCCGCTGGCAACCGTCACACGGCTCGATTTAGCGGAAATCGGCGATCAAAGGCTGCTGATCTTGAAAGAGGGCCATTGCCTTCGGGACGAGACCTTCAGCTTGTGCAAACGGGCAAAGGCGAAGTTCACCTCGCAATTCGAAGCCGACCAATTCGCGAGTATTTTTTCCTTGATCGGTTCAGGCTTCGGATTGAGTATCGTCCCGGAGATGGCCCGCCCCCATGCCCAGGGCTGCCGGCTCATACCGCTCAAGCAGCGAGCTTGGCGCCGTATTGGCTTCGTCAGGCTGGAACGTCATTTTGTTTCCAAGCCCATGGAAGCGTTTATCCGCTTTCTCCGCGATTTGGCGGTACAGCGGCGGGCGCGCGATATTTCAAAGTCGGCGGGTTAACTAGGGCTTCAACGTAACCAGCCGGACACCCGATCGCACGCTGATTCCCCCGCGCCAGAATTTCATCCGCCACCCAGTCATGCCGGTGGGCTATCATACCGAAGCGCCAAGGAAGCTATGACAGCACCCGATGCGGCCGCTCCCTCACCGCCGAAATCCAATCACAACAAGACCATCCAGGTGTCTCCCGCGGTGCTTGACGCCGCCCGAAAAGACGGCGCGGAACTGCTGCGCGATTTGCGCACTACACCCGCCGGACTGACGCAGTCCGAGGCCGAAGAGCGCGCGCGCACCGGCGGTCCAAACGAAGTTGCGCAGGAGAAACCGCAAGGCTGGCCTGTCCGCCTCTTCAAGATCATCCGCAACCCGCTCGTAATTCTGCTGGCAACACTCTCGGCCATTTCCTTCGCTTCCGGTGATGCCCGTGCCGGCACCGTAATGGCCATGATGGTCGCGCTCAGCGTGGGACTTCGCTTCTGGCAGGAGGCCCGAGCGGACGCCGCCGCGGCGAAGCTCAAGGCCATGATCCACGTGACCGCCACAGCCGTTCGCGAAGGTAAAGCGACGGAGATCCCGCTGCGCGACCTGGTGCCCGGCGACATGATCCAACTGTCCGCTGGCGATATGATTCCGGGCGACATCCGGGTGCTCACTTCCAAAGACCTTTTCGTCAGCCAGGGAAGTCTGACCGGCGAGTCGCTCCCGGTCGAGAAGTTCCACGATCCAGAACCCGCAACGGTGATCTCGCCTACTGAACTCAAGAACATTTGCTTTATGGGAACCAGCGTCGAGAGCGGCACGGCCACGGCTGTGGTGGTCACCACCGGCGCGCGTACCTATTTCGGCAGCATGGCCAGTTCCATCACGGGCGAACGCGCGCCGACCAGTTTCGATCGGGGACTGAACCGCTTCACGTGGCTGATGCTGCGATTTATGGCCGTAATGGTGCCGATGGTCTTCCTCATCAACGGCTTCACCAAACACGATTGGAAAGGCGCGTTCTTCTTCGCCATGGCCGTAGCCGTGGGTCTCACGCCCGAGATGCTACCGATGATCGTCTCGGTTTGCCTCTCCAAAGGCGCGCTCGCCATGAGCCGCCGCAAGGTGATCGTTAAGCGCCTCAATGCGATTCAAAACTTCGGCGGCATGGATGTCTTGTGCACGGATAAGACAGGGACACTCACCGAAGATCGCGTGGTCCTCATGCGCCATTGCAACGTGGCGGGCCGCGAAACCGACGACGTGCTGCTCGACGGTTACCTCATCAGCCATTTCCAGACTGGCCTGAAGAACCTGCTCGACCGAGCTATTCTGGACAGCCCGGACTTCCACGAAAAAGCGGCTATCGACAAGTACAAAAAAATGGATGAAATTCCGTTCGACTTCACCCGGCGGATGATGTCTGTTTTGGTGGAAGATCCGGGAGGCAATTCGATCCTGCTGACCAAAGGGGCTCCAGAGGAGGTGTTCCGCAACTGCTCGCAGTTTGAACTTGACGGTAAACTCTCCCCCATGGACCCCGCTCTGATCGGCGGTCTCAAAGAAGAGTACGAGAGTCTCAGCAATGACGGCTTCCGCGTTTTGGCGGTGGCAACCAGGGAACTTCCCGGAAAGCAAATCTGCGCGAAGAATGACGAACACGAGTTAGTTCTCAGAGGCTATGTCGCGTTCCTCGACCCCCCGAAGGATACCGCCGCGAGCGCCCTAGAAGCGCTTCGTCAGCATGGGGTCGCGGTGAAGATACTGACGGGAGACAACCCCCTCATCAGCCGCAAAGTGTGTAAGGACGTGGGCCTTCTCCCCGACCCGATGCTGATCGGCGCCGACGTGGAAAAAATGTCCGACCCCGAGCTGGCTGAGGCGGCCGAGAAAACGACGCTCTTTGCCCGCCTCTCTCCGGCCCACAAGGAGCGCGTCATCCGGGCCCTTCGCGGGAAAGGTCATGTCGTCGGATTCATGGGCGATGGAATCAACGACGCCCCGGCGTTGCGAGCAGCCGACGTCGGCATCTCGGTCGACACGGCCACCGATATCGCTAAGGAGTCGGCCGATCTCATCTTGCTCGAGAAGGATCTCATGGTGCTCGAAGGCGGCGTGACCGAGGGCCGCAAGGTCTTCGCGAACATTCTCAAGTATATCCGTATGGGGGCGAGTTCTAACTTCGGCAACATGTTCAGCGTGCTGGGGGCGAGCGCCATTCTCCCGTTCCTGCCCATGGCCCCAATCCAGGTGTTGACCAACAACCTGCTTTACGACTTCTCGCAGGTGCCGATCCCGACCGATTCGGTGGACGAAGAGCAAGTGGCCCGGCCGCGCCCATGGGACATCGGTGAGATCAAGCGGTTCATTCTCTTCATCGGCCCCATCAGTTCGATCTTCGACTACACGACTTTCTTTGTAATGCTATGGGTTTTCAAATGCTGGGACCCCGCGCGCGCGCCTGTATTTCAGACCGGCTGGTTCGTCGAATCGCTGATGACGCAGACGCTCATCATCCACGTCATCCGCACCAATAAAATTCCTTTCATCCAAAGCCGGGCGAGTCCCGCGTTGACGCTGACGACGCTATCCATCATGGGTTTCGGGATGTGGCTGCCATACTCTCCGATGGCCCCAGCGCTGGGCTTCACGCAACTGCCCGCGCTTTACTGGCCGATCCTGTTGGCGACGCTGCTCGCCTACGTGGGACTGACACAAACGTTTAAAGTCTGGCTGCTGCGGAAGAAATGGATTTAGGAACGCCCGCGAAAATCACTCCTTCGGATTCCCAATTCCCGCGACAAACGCCTCCAGGGCGCGATTGAAGCGATCTGGACTTTCCATCATCAGGAAATGTCCCGACCCTTGCCATTCTTCGTACTTGAGATTCGGGAACACGGTGCGGAGCTGGGCTTCATACCCCGTGCGCTCGGGTCTCGCCACCATAGTTACCATCACCGGCAAGGTGTAAGTCTCCCCAGCCTTCGGTGCGTCAAGCGCGAACATGCCCTCCATCGCCGAGGCCATCACATGCCGCGGAGTGGACAGCATCTTAGAGCGGATCTCCTCGCGTTGCGCCGGCGTAGTTCTATCGGAGAACATCGTCTCGATCATTTTTTGCGCTGTTTCTTTATAACCTGGCACGCGGAAGGAATGAATGAACGGCTCCATCTGGGCCTTTTGCTTCGCCCGTTCCGCGTCGTCTTTTGGAGCCTTCGGGACATAGGCATCCACCAGGACAAGCGCTTTGGTCTTGGCCGGGAACAAACGCAGGAAGGTGAGCGCGACTGGGCCACCCATGCTGTGTCCCACGAGAATGACATGCTCAACACCCGCGTCGCGCATCGCCGCTTCAACAGCGCGGGCAAACCTCTCCTGCGTATACGGGACTTCTGGAGACTCGCTGCGGCCGTGACCTGGCAGGTCAACCAGCAAAGCGCGGTGCTTTTGGTAGACCGGAGCCTAAGCGCGCCAGAAAGTCAGGTCGCAAGTCCATCCATGGATGAAAACGATAGCGTCCTTGCCGGTTCCGTAGCTTTCGTAGTGGACTCGCGAACCGTCGTACGTGGTGTCGGCGGCGGTCAGTGCGCCCGCCAACAAAATAGAAATCGATAATAGCCGCATCATACTGCGTCGCCTCCTTTCACTTTTCAGCGGACTCGCCGAGCAAATCACCCAGCCGGTCAAGCCGCCGTTCCCAGATTGACCGCCGTTCGCCGATCCATTTCTCCGCAACCGAAAGACCCGCGGGATCGATGCCGCACGTTCGGACCCGACCGAGTTTTTCGGTGCGCACCAGCCCGCATTCCTCCAATACCTGCAAATGTTGAACTACCGCTGCCAGACTCATGTCCAGCGGCGTTGCCAACCGGGATACCGAAATTGGGCCTTGGCTGAGCTTCTCGATGATCGCCCGGCGCGTAGGATCGCCCAGGGCATGAAAGACACGGTCGATCTTGACTTTTTGACTCGACACTAACCGGTAAGCTCATTCGACAACCGTTCGAGCAATTGGCGCCATCCGGCTTCACGCATCTGAGGACCATCAGCGCCTTCAAAGAACGCTGCCTGCTCCGTGAAGATAAGGTCGGTCCCTTTTTCGGTTGGCAACAATTCAAAGGTGGACAGAGACGCGGAGATGCGCCGGCCGCCGAAAGTCATCGCGGAGGTCATGACCACGCGGCGATCGGGCACAATATCCCGATAACTGGCATCGTTCATCAGCGAGGTCCCTGGAAACGGCGTGCCTGCCTTGAGTCGATAACTCACTCTTTCAATGCCCCCGACTCGAAAATCCATTTCGAATTCCTCGACGTCGTGGCTTTCGCCGTCGGCATACCAGCGCCGCTTCTTAGCTGGGTCCGCTAACGCCGCGAATACTTGCCGAGGCGTGTTGCGAAAACTGCGCTCGATAACGAATGTGCTGTGAATTACGGTTTGCTCGTCCATTGTGTGTTTTCCTTCTTTCGAACCACTTATTGTTAAGTACTTGCTTAAGTATTACCGCGCGCGAGGTAATTGTCAAGTCCTTACTTAAGTTTCTTTCGCCCTGGAAAGCCGCGGGCGAATCAACCGCGCCACCACAAGTCCGAACAGAAAATTGGAGACACCAACCTCAACCATGTGCGCCATCCGCACGGCTTGAGGCATGTAAGGATTGTCCAATAGGAGCGGGGCCACTCCGCCCACCACCGAATAGACGAGCCCGAGCACCAACCCGGGATGGCGCGGGGCTAAGCGAAACCATGGCCACGCGTAAAGGACGTAGAGTGGTCCTCGCACCAGTTGCAAACCAATCACCATCGCCATGGGCGGCAATGTTCGAGTGGCGTAAAACTCCTTGACAAATGGCAACACCAAAGTTCCCGCCGCCAAATAAAGAGCGCAATAACAGAGGGCGGCCAGGCCGAGTCTCGTGAGTGGCAGTTGCCAAGCAGTGGAACTTTGGCTGCTGTGCCGCAGTTTCCCGCAGGCCGCAACAGCGATCAACGACACGACCACGGCTAGAAATAACTGCCCTGCCATGATCGTCGGCACGTCCCCAATCGGCATCACGCCAAACACCACGGCTTCGATTAGCGGGTTAATAGAAATCACTCCGAAGGCGAGGATCGCCAAAGCCACGATTAGCGGCATTCCGGAGCCTCTCACTGTCCAGGCCGCGCTCGCCATCACAGCCAAAATCAGTCCGAGAGCCAGCAGCAACATCACGACTTCACCCCTCCATCGACACTAAGGTTTTTGACGTAACGCGTCAAGCGACTGAAAGCGCGAATCGCGGCAGGTGGCGGGCCGTTGATAGGATAAATGCATGTTTTTAAAGCTCCGCTCGATTTCACTGCTGCTTTGCGTATTCTCGTTCTCGCTCGAAGCAGGCACAATTTCCACCGTCGCCGGCAACGGCTCGCAAGGGTTCTCAGGAGACGGGGGCCAGGCTACGGCGGCGGCCCTTAGCGTCCCTCCATTTGTCAGCGTGGACAGCGCCGGAAATCTCTTCATCGTCGATCAAGGCAACAATCGAATTCGCAAGGTCGATAAGGCCGGTATCATCACCACCATCGCGGGCAACGGCACTATCGGCTTTGCTGGCGATGGCGGGCCAGCCATTAGCGCCGCCCTTAACGCGCCCACCGGCGTGGATACAGATGCCGCCGGGAATGTGTACATCGCCGATGTCGGTAACCAGCGCATCCGGAAAGTAGACACCTCGGGCACCATCACCACCATCGCGGGCACGGGAGCCAAAGGCTTCGGCGGAGACGGCGGCTTGGCAACCAGCGCATCTTTCTATAACCCGGTGCGATCCGTGATTGATGGATCCGGCAACATTTATATCGCCGACCAGAGCGACCATCGCATCCGGAAGATAAACGCCGCTGGAATCATCAGCACTTTGGCGGGGAACGGCGCGGGCACTCCCGCCACGGGCGCGTATTCGGGTGACGGCGGTCCGGCCATCGGTGCGTCCCTCAACAATCCCACCGCTGTTGCCTTGGACGCGGCGGGGAACGTCTATTTCTCCGATCAGTTTAACCATCGCCTGCGCAAAGTGGCTATCGCCACCGGCATCATAACCACCATCGCGGGGATCGGAACACCCGGATTTTCGGGCGATGGCGGACCCGCGCTGAGCGCGATGCTAAACTTCCCCGGCGGCTTGGTGCTCGATCCCGCGGGAAACATTTACTTCGATGATGACGCCAACCACCGTGTTCGCCGCATTGATACGAGCGGAATCATCACGACCATAGCCGGAAACGGCACTGCGGGCTTCTCGGGCGATGGCGGGCTGCCGACCAGCGCCCAATTTAACGGTGAATTTGGCGTAGCGCTGGATTTTTCCGGGGGCCTCTACGTGGCCGACACAGCCAACAATCGAATCCGCAAGGTCACGCTCACGCGCACGCCATTTTTGACTTCGGCCAGCGTCACGAATGCCGCGAGCTTTGTTTCGGGCGTAACCGCGGGCGGGATCGCGACCATATTCGGGACGGGCCTCAGCACGGGCGTCAATGGGATTGTCGGGATCACCAGCCTCCCGATACCCACGAGCATGGGCGGAACGAGTGTAACGGTGGGTGGCGTGGCGGCTCCACTTTTCAACGTAATCAACATCGGCGGCAAGGAGCAGATCAATCTACAGATTCCTTTTGAGGTTGCGGGACAGACGAGGGTGCCGGTGGTGGTGAACAACGGAACCGCATCGAACGCCGCCGTGCTGGCGCAGGTGCTTCCGGCGCAACCCGGAATCTTCACGATCGGCGCAAATGCCGGTGCCATTCTGCATGGCGCCGACAACTCAGTTGTGACCGCGAGCCATGCTGCCGCCAAAGGCGAAGTGATCGTGGTATTCGTGACCGGTCTGGGACCTGTCATCCCGCCCGTCGCAACCGGAGCTCAGAGCCCAGGTTTGCCGCTTTCGATCAGCAGTTTCACGCCGACGGTGACGATTGGCGGCATCGGATCGCCGGTCAGCTTCAGCGGTCTGGCTCCGGGATTTGCGGGATTGTTTCAGATCAACGTGCAGGTTCCGGCGGGGGTGGCTTCGGGCAATCTGGACATCATTGTCACCGCGAACGGCGTTGCCAGCAGCACCGCGAAGGTATCGGTGCAATAGCTCATCCTTTAGACTGAAGAGTAATGGGCGACGACCGCGATGCAGAGATTGTGCGACTGCAGAAGGAACTCGCCGCACTACGCGAACGCGAAGAAGACCTTACCGACTTCATCGAAAATGCGTCTCTCGGTTTGCACTGGGTGGGAGCCGATGGCCTGATTCTCTGGGCCAATCGGTGCGAACTGGATTTGCTAGGGTACGAACGGGATGAGTATATAGGTCATCACATTGCCGAGTTCCACGCGGATGCCGCGGTAATCGAAGACATACTCCAACGGCTCGGAAACAGAGAGACGCTGCATAATTACGAGGCACGGCTCCGCACAAAAAACGGCAGTATTCGCCAAGTGCAAATCAGTTCCAACGTTCGCTGGAATAACGAGGACTTTTTGCACACACGCTGCTTCACGCGTGACGTGACGGAGCGCAACCGCTATGAACAGAGGCTGCGGACGCATCATGTCCTAGGGTGGGTACTTTCGACCGCGTCATCCCTTGAAGATGTATCTCCAGCGTTGCTTAAAGCACTCGGCGAGCATTTTGGATGGTGCGCCGGCTTTCTTTGGATTCCCGAGCGGGACGCGCTGGATTGCAAAGCGTCCTGGGAGAAAAATCCGGAGCTCGCGCTGAACCCCACGGTTGGCACCGCTTTCGCCAGCCGTATTTGGCGCAGCGGCAAGGCCGACTGGATCGCCGACCTGCAGCGAGACGAAGACTTCCCGCGATCGCGAGGAGCGATGGATGGGGGCATGCGCTCGGCATTTGGGTTCCCGATCATGGCGGGAGAAGACGTACTGGGGGTGGTGGAATTTTTCGCCGATGAAGCCCGCGTAGTCGATGAGGATCTGCTCCGCATAGCCGCATCACTGGGTTATCAGATCGGGGAGTTCGTCCAACGGACGCGGGCGCAACAACAATTGGCGGAGCGGGAAGAAAGCTACAGGGCGCTGGCGGAAACGGCTTCCGACGGAATTGTTACAATCGACGGGAAAGGCGCAATCCTCTTCGCCAATGCAAACGCCGCGAAACTCTTCGGATACACGAGCGCGGAATTGAGCGGCAAGAACTTAACACAGATTATGGAGACGGGGAATCGGCACCTCGCTTCCGGGCAGTCAATTCCTCTCACGGGACAGCACCGGCACGGGAATGAAATTCCGCTGGAGGTGTCGTTCGGCGAATACCGGCAGGGAAAAAATCGTATTTTCGTTGGAATTTTGCGGGACATAACGGAACGCAAACGCCTTGAGGCTTCGATGCGGCAAGCGGCGAAGCTGGAAAGCCTGGGAGTGCTGGCCGGAGGGATCGCGCACGACTTCAACAACCTGCTGACGGGAATTCTTGGTAACGTCAGTCTGGTGATGGATACTCTTTCGGGCGACGATACTTTACATGAAGCGCTGGAGAACGCGATGGAAGCTAGCGAGCGCGCCGCTCACCTTACGAAACAGATGCTGGCGTATTCGGGCAAGGGGCGGGTTCTTGTTGAACCGACCGACATCTCGGCCCTGGTGCGACAGATCAGCGCGCTAATTAAGAGTTCGATTCCCAAGAATGTGATCCTCCGGCTCGATTTGGGGGAGTCGCTTCCCATGGTGGAAGCCGATGTTGCTCAACTGCAGCAACTGGTAATGAATTTGATCATTAACGGGGCCGAGGCGATAACGGGGGACGGGATAGGGAGAGTGCTGGTCACAACCCGGGCTCAGCCAGTGGGCGCCGAGTTTAACGAGCAGTTCGGCGCCGGCGAAATCGAGCCGGGAGATTACGTTATTATCAACGTCTCCGACAACGGCAGTGGGATCGACGACGAAACCGTGACGAAGATCTTCGACCCGTTCTTCACGACGAAGTTTACGGGGCGCGGGCTCGGACTGGCCGCGGCGCTGGGTATTGTGAAGGGCCATAAGGGCGCGCTGAAAGTATTCAGCATCCGGGGAGAGGGCACGACCTTCAAGGTTTTTCTGCCCGCGTCCACGGCGGTTGCAAAACGAGTTCCAGAGGCGCCGGCGCCGGCGACTCGACCTCTGGGGAAAGGCACGGTGCTGGTGGTCGACGATGAGCCTTCGATCCTGCGAGTGGCGACTCTCAGTCTGCAACGCTCCGGCTACACGGTTGTGGTGGCCGACAACGGGCGGACGGGCGTGGAGCGTTTCCGTGAGATGCACGAGCGGATTTCAGTTGTCATCCTGGACATGACCATGCCGATTATGAATGGCGAGCAAGCCTTTGGGCATATGCGGTCGATCAACGCGAATGTGCCCGTGATACTGAGCAGTGGCTATAACGAGGCGGAAGCGGTGGAGCGTTTCAGCGGCAAAGGGCTGGCGGGCTTTCTACATAAACCTTACACAGCTTCGGAGCTGGCGGAAAAGGTACATAAAATGTCGCGCAAAGGGTGAAGGCGGCTGGCACAATTCAGGCGGCGGTGGCGGTACTGGCCTGATAGTAGTTGCGCGCGCGCGAAAGAATTTCGTCAGCCTCATCCGGAAGGTTCTGGCGTAGCCATCCGATGGTCGCTTCGGGACCCGGCATGGAAACAGTGCGCGGCGCGTTGATGTCGAGCCTCAGGGTCTCGGCCTGGGGACCGAGAACATCCTCGATCGCCCTATCGACGGCCTGGTCCATGTGCCCCTCGCAACCCGCCGGGAGAAGATGAGTGTGGGCCCGAATCAGCTCCTGCAGGTGATTGCTGGCGATGTCTTTGCCGAACACGTCAATGGGGTAACCACAAAACAGAGTCAGGCCTTTGGAGTGAATCATATGGTTCCAGTAATCTTCGAGCTGGATGGCCGCGTCAAACATCTCAGCTTCCCAAAGGAGACCGACCATCTCGCCATATGCACGGACCTTGGCGCCGGGCGAGCGAGGGCCCGCCGAGCGGAGCGAACCGTTCATGATTTCTTCGAAGCGGGTGCGGTCCGGCCTGCCATCAACCATGAAAAGATCGAGTGTGCCTTGCGCGTCCAAAATGGTGAGCTGGCCCTCGTTGAGAGCACCCGTGACGTCGCCACCCATCCGGCGCAGATGAGCGGTCAGGCTCTCCTGGCGTTGCGGGGTAGCGATGATGAGAAGGGCGTCGCCACGCAGCAAACCTTCCCACAGATAGCGGCCGACGTTGCGATTGAGCAGCGGCTCATCGGCTTTGTAAAACTGCACGTAGTGGTCATGCGCTTCGGCCTGTTCGATGACGTGATTCCAGGATTCCATGGCAGCCCTCCCGCCCGCCAAAAAACGGGGTTCTTTCATTGTAAAGCAGAAGATTCGACGGACTGCATCGATCGGGAGTACGGCGATAGAATGGGCGCACAGCGGGTTTTAGGATGCGATGACTAACACAGAGGAAATAGTTAGACGGGATGGGGCCTTGATTGGGGCGCTGCTGGCGCTCGGACTGATTGGCGGGGCGTGGATTTTGGGTGCCGAGATCAAAGCGACCCGGCTCGACGATCGTTATGTCACGGTCAAAGGCCTGGTTGAGCGCAGGGTGGCGGCTGACCTGGCCATCTGGCCGCTCATTTATAAGGAAGCTGGGGATGATCTGGCTGCCGTGTATGAAAAGACCGAGTCGGACAGGAAAGCTCTTTTGCAGTTTCTGGATCGGCAAGGCATTCAGTCTTCTGAAATTGAGTTGGGCGTGATTCGCGTCACGGATACCCAGGCCAATGAATTTGGGGGCGGCAATCGGGCGCCGCACCGTTATATTGTCGAACAGCAGATTACGGTGCGGAGTTCGCGGGTGCATCAAATCGCGGCGGCCGCTCAACAGACCATGCAGATACTGCAGAAAGGAATCGTGTTGACTAACAATCCGGGGCAAGGGTTGACTTACAAATTCAACGGCTTGAATTCCATTAAACCGGACATGATTACGGAAGCGACGCGGAATGCGCGCGCGGCGGCGACTCGCTTTGCATCGGATTCGGGCAGCAAGGTGGGAGCGATCCGGCAAGCGAACCAGGGATTCTTCTCGATTTTGCCAGGAGATCAGGGCAGTGAAACGAGTGACGCCGAGGGCGGAGTCAACGGGGCCGACACCAGCCTAGTGAAGACGGTGCGGGTTGTCACCACAGTGGAATATTACTTGAATAAGTAAGAGCGACGGGCGGCAGTGGGAGTGATTGCAATGCGCCGAACGCTAAGCTGGGGAATCATTTCAGCGCCTTCTCAAGTTTCGTAATCAGTGTGGTTAACGGCTCGCGGTCCGTATTGCTCCAACGAACCACCGCAAAATATCGCTCAGTGTAGAAAGCAACCGTGTTGGCCGAGGGGAGCAGCTTCTGCGTCATATCCAAACCTTCCGCCGAAGCGCGCAGCCCGTGGATTGTGACACTGACCGCTGCAGAACCGCCGTCGCGATATTCCGCCACCCACAATGGATGTCCTTGAAGCGAACCCGAGCGCGCGATCGATTTCAAGTGCCAAAGCGGTGCGACGCCATCAGGCACGGGAGGCGGCGTATCCGCGTTCCGGCTCGCGCACGCGCCTAGAACCAGTAAGATGGGAAGGCATCGGAAACTCCTTGTCATTGTCACTATCCATTCTCAACGATCCCAAGCGCGAAACCTCGCAACAGCACTTCGAAAAATTTCAAGCCGAATCGGTGTTGCCCCGTCTCAAGGCTCTATGCGTCCGCGCGCGCCAAGGCAAGCTCGACGAGCTTGACGCCAAAGCCGAGCCGCTCATCCAGCTCGGCATGGAACTTGATGCCGACGGTCGCGTCACCAAAAATTCCTACGGGGTATTCGACTTAAGCTGGCAGGTGCCCGAGCATCCCGAGTGGGCCGCGCAGATCCAAGAAGAAGTGGATGCCGCGCGCAAAAAATTAGAAGAGGCGCATGGCTCGAAACTGCGCTTTCTGATCTGGGCGGGGATGGGCGGCTCCGTCGAAGACAAAACCACATACTTCGAAGCCGGCCTGCTGAAGGGCGGCCCGCGCGTTTACTCGCTCGATTCCACAGATCCGGCCAAGCTGAAGGCGATCATTCAGGACATGCAGCATCGCTCCGGGCTGCTGCTGCCGGACGTGCTGCGCTCCACCTTAGTCGTCGGCATGGCCATGGGGATGACGTCCTATGAGCCAGTGATGAATCTGGAGAAACTCTCGGCGCTGTTTGCGAAGAATGGAGTTGAGAGCGGCACGAACTTTCTATACATGACGCTGCCCGGTTCGATTCTGGATGAATTCGCCGGGCCCAAGGGATACACCCGCGTCGCGCTTCAAGCAGACAACGACAACACGACGGCAGGCCGACACAGCGCGCCATTGACGCGCGGCAGCCTCTACCCGCTGGCACTAGCCGGGGTGGACTTGCGCAAGTGGATGGATGCCGCCGTCCTGAGCGATGAAGAGATCGGCACGGCCTGGAAGCTCGCGGCATTTCTGCACGCGCAAGGCGAGACCGGGCACGACAAAGTGACGCTGTTACTGCCGAAGTCTTGGACCTCGGCGGCACTCTGGACCAAACAGGATGTCGAGGAAAGCTTAGGCAAGAGCGAAGCCGTAGGGATTAAAGTGGTCATTCGCGAGAAGGTGCGGCTGCGGCACTACCGGAAGCCCCTCGATGGCGCGCAGGACCGCGTCTTTCTCGCCGTTCAACTCAAGGGCGAGCCGAATCAGGAAGCGGACTCCATCAGCAGTTTGCGACACGCCCGGTACCCTATTGCGATTCTCACTTTCCCGAGCCAAAGCATGCTTTCGGCTTACATGCAGTTCATGCATTACGTCGTGTTCGGCATCGCCTACTTACGGCAGATGAACTTCGTGACACAACCGGGAGTGGAATTATACAAAACGATCGCGGCGGAAGTGTACGCCGAGGCGAAGGAAAAGGGCGGCACGAATAAGACGGCGGCATGGGAGGCTCTCACGGCGCACCGGAAGCGCTGGAAGGGCTGCGTGAGTTTTGGAACGCCCACCGATTACGCCAACGCGATCAAGGAGCTGATTCCCCGTCGCCAAGTGGAATATGCCGAACTCACGTTTTTTGGCGACCTTCGCTACACCGATGAAGGCAAAGCCATACGCAAACTGCTGGATCGCGCGGCCGACCTGGTGTTTCGATCGCGTTTGCAGATGCCCGTGGACATCTACGAAGGGCCGGCCATGAATCACTCGTATCACGAGATGATCATCGGCCATGGCAAGTGCCTTTCGACGGTGATCCTTTCAGAAAAACAAGCGCACTTTGCCGCGGCGGCATACGAACCGGATTACCACGTGGCGCAGTTCCTGGCGACGCGAATGGCACTGGAGCGCAAAGGGCGACATGCGATCGCGCTGGTGATTAAAGATTTAAGCGAGGAATCTCTGGCGACGCTGGCCGAATTTTTTGCCGAAGCGGCAGAGCAACTGTAGAATTCATGGCGAAACTGAAAGCGATTAATAAAGGAAAGAAGGCGGCAGCGCCCCCGATGCGGGCTGGATTGCCGTGTGTGGTTATGGTGATTCTCATCGTGATCGCAGTCATGGTGTTGCTGTTCCTGGTGATGAAACATGCGAGTTGACGGAAGATCGGCGACGCAGATGCGGCCGGTGAGAATTGAAACGGAGTACTTGGAAACAGCCGAAGGATCGGCACTAATTGTGGTCGGAAACACGCGCGTATTGTGCGCCGCATCGGTGGAAGAAACCGTTCCGCCATTCATGCGCGGCAGCGGCAAGGGCTGGGTCACGGCGGAATATTCCATGCTGCCCCGCGCCACCGCCAAGAGAACGCCTCGCGAAGTTACGAAAGGAAAACCCTCTGGCCGGACGCACGAGATTCAGCGCCTGATTGGGCGCTCGCTGCGCGCGGTGGTAGACCTGGAATCGCTAGGCGAGCGCACCATCACGCTGGACTGCGACGTGTTACAAGCCGATGGTGGAACTCGCACCGCTTCAGTCACCGGAGCCTTCGTTGCGATGGCGATGGCGCTTCATAAGCTAGTTCGATTTAAGACACTGAAACGCCTTCCACTGCGCGATTATGTGGCGGCCACCAGCGTCGGCGTTTTGCGCGGAGAATCACTGCTCGACCTCTGCTATGAGGAAGATTCCCGCGCCGACGTGGACATGAATATCGTGATGACCGGCGCCGGCAAATTCATCGAGCTGCAGGCAACAGCCGAACAGAAGGCGTTTGACGATATCCAAATGGCGCAGCTGATCGAACTCGGCAGAGCCGGGGTGCGTGAGCTGGTCGAACTGCAAAAGACCATCGTCCCGATCCCGTGACGCTTTATTGCGCGACCGGAAACGCGGGAAAGCTGAGAGAATTTCGGATGGCCGCTGCGTGCGTTGAGCCACTGCCGGGTTTGGGCGGGATTGCCGCCTGCGATGAAACCGGTCTTACTTTTCAAGAGAACGCCATTATTAAAGCTGAGTATTACGGGCAGTTTACCAGCGGATTTCTGTTCGCGGACGATTCCGGCCTTGAAGTAGAAGCGCTCGCGGGGGCGCCCGGCGTCTACTCGGCGCGCTATGCCGGAGAAGGCGCTTCGGATGAAGAGAACAACCGGCTGCTGCTTCGGAATTTGGAGCTTCAACAAAACCGGCAAGCGCGCTTCGTGTGCGTGATCGCGCTAGTGGAAGACGCTCGCCTAGTGCAGACGTTTCGCGGTGAGGTGGAGGGCGAGATTCTGCGGAGCCCACGGGGCGCGGGGGGCTTTGGGTATGACCCTTTGTTTTACTTCCCTCCGCTAGAATGCGCCTTGGCCGAAGTGCCGCCGAAGCGGAAATTCGCGGTTAGCCATCGCGGGAAGGCGCTGCGGGCACTGATGGAATTTCTACGACAGTAGTTGCACCTGGTCCCCCCCGCGCCTTACACTGGCCTTGACGTAAAGAAGCGAGAAAAAACTCACCGGATGTTGCTTGCCAGGGAACTAGTCACTTACATCGCGCGCCAGATCGTCGCCAAACTGACGCCCGCCACCATTGAAACGCACGTCCCAGACAAAATCGCCGAAATGATTGGCGAGATCATCACCGAAGAACTTCTGGTGGAAGATCGGCTGAACGATGAAGTGCGCGAAATTCTCGGCGAATACAGCGAGTACATGCGGCGCGAAGGCGTCAGCTATCAGGAGATGTTTCGTCGCGCCAAAAACGCGCTGATCTCGCAGCGCAAGGTGCTGCGGGCGTCGGGCCGGGACACTGGCGACAACATGAAGCTCTCGCGCGACAAGATCTCCGACATCTCACACAAGCTGGTAGCAGTAATGAAGAAGTCGCGCGACCTGCGGATCAAGAAAGATCAGAACGAAGTGCGCCTGGTGATTGTGCGGGCCATGACGGATCTCCTAGTCGCGGAAGAAAAGGTGGACCGGTCCTCACGCGACAAGGTCCGCACCATCAAGCGAGATATTCCGGAAGGCAGCGAAGAGTGGGACTTGCTGCAACGACGATATTACGCCGAGGAACTCAAGAAACTCGGCATCGACCTTTCGCGCTAAACGCTTCGCAGATGGACGCTCAACGCGCAATTGTGGTGGTCGGCAGCCTGAACATGGATTTCGTGGTGTCGGTGGAACATCTACCCGCGCCGGGCGAAACGATTTTGGGCCACGGATTCCAGATGATTCCGGGCGGCAAGGGCGCCAATCAGGCCTGCGCAGCGGGGAAGCTGGGAGGCCGGTCCGTCGCAGTGCGGATGATCGGTTGTGTCGGTCAGGATGTCTTCGGCGATCATCTGAAGGCTAGCCTCTCCGCGGCCGGAGTCGACGTGAACGCGGTCCATGTGTCGCGCGCCAATGCCACGGGGGTCGCCCTAATTTGGGTCGATGGGCACGGCCAGAACTCCATCGTGGTGGCTTCGGGCGCGAACATGGATCTGGCGGTGCAGGATGTCGATGCCATGCGGAAGGTATTCCGCGGCGCGCGAATTGCGCTTTTCCAGTTAGAAACCGCCTTGGCAACCGTGGCTTCGGCGTTGCGCCGAGCGAAAGAAGAAGGGCTGACGACGATCCTGGACCCGGCCCCCGCCCAGCCACTCTCAATCGAACTTCTGCGCTGCGTGGATATCCTCACACCCAATGAAGGCGAGGCGCTGACTCTATTGGGCCGCCCCGTAGCGCGCGTGACGATTGAGGATGCCCCGGCCCTTGCCGAGGCGTTGAGTCAACTCGGCCCTCGCACCGTGATTCTGAAACTGGGGGAATCGGGATGCTTCGCGGAGGGCGTCCACTACCCAGGGTTCGCCGTAAAGGCCATCGACACCACCGCCGCGGGCGACACATTCAACGCTGCACTGGCGGTCGCGTTAGCTGAAGGCAAGAAGTTATCCGACGCGCTGCCTTTCGCGAATGCCGCGGCAGCGATTTCCGTTACGCGACTCGGCGCCCAAGCTTCCGCCCCATCACGCGACGAAGTAGAAACACTCCTTGCCGCTATATAATCACTCCACCAGTCCCTCTCATGAAAACTCTCCTTGCTCTCCTGCTGGCGTGCGCCGCGCTGTGCTCCGCGCAACCGCAACAGTGGTTCCCGCGCGACCAGATGATGACCATCGGCGTCTACTACTACCCCGAGGCGTGGCCCGAATCGCAATGGGAGCGCGATATCTCGAACATCAAGAAGTTTGGCTTCGAGTACATCCACCTCGCCGAATTCGCCTGGGCTTACATGGAACCCAAAGAAGGCCAGTATGAATTTGGATGGCTCGACAAAACCATCGAGCTCGCGCGCCGAAATGGTTTAAAAGTGGTCCTCTGCACGCCCAGCGCGACCCCGCCCGCATGGCTATCGAAGAAACATCCGGAGATTCTGATGGTTCGCAACGATGGCGCAACCATGCAGCACGGCTCGCGCGAACAAGCCGACTGGAGCTCGCCCGTTTACCGCTCTTACGTCGAAAAGATCGTCGGTAAGATGGCCGAACATTACGGCAATAACACGGTGGTCTGGGGATGGCAGCTCGACAACGAGCTCTCCCACTACGGCGCGGGGATGTCCTATGCGCCACCCTCACAGCAAAAATTCCGCGACTGGCTGCGTGAAAAATACGGCACCGTCGCCCGGCTCAACGTCGATTGGGGCAACTCTTTCTGGTCCCAAATCTATGACGACTTCGGCCAGATCGACATGCCCGACCAGCACGACCTGGTGGCCGGCGTGAATCCCCACTCCATGCTCGATCTGCACCGCTGGTTCGCCGCTGAAGCCGCCGACTACATTCGCTTCCAAACCGCCGTGCTGCGCCGCAACGTCAAGAATCAGTGGATCACCACCAACTTCATGATGAATTACGAGCTCATCAATCCCGCGCTCTCGGAAAAAGATCTCGACATCATGAGCTTCACCATGTATCCCGTGAGCGGCGGGCTTTTTCGCGGAAAGCTGGGCTTCCGGATGGGCGATCCGGCGCAAGTCTCCTTCACGCACGACTTCCTACGGAACCTCGGCAGCGGGATTGAAGGGCCTATGGAACTGCAGCCCGGTCAAGTGAATTGGGCGCCCGTCAACCCCTGGCCACAGCCCGGTGTCGTTCACGCGTGGATCATGCGCGCTTTCGGCTTGGGCTCGCGCCTCGTTTGTGTCTATCGCTATCGTCAGCCGCTGGCCGGCGATGAACTCTATCACAAGACGATGGTGGAGCCCGACGGCGTCACTCTCGCGCCCGGCGGCAAAGAGTTCGTCCAAGCCATCAATGAGGTCCGCTCGCTGCGCACACTGTACAAGCCCGAT
>JANYJA010000119.1 GCA_025358575.1 Terriglobia bacterium | reverse complement strand
GGCTGCCGCTCGTCAGTGCACGGCTTATCAGAGTGCGAGCGAAATTCTCGGCAAGGTGGATTGCGCCATAATTGCCGCACCAACTTCGGCCCACGCGGAAATCGGGTGTGCGCTTCTCAAAGCTGGCATTGATGTTCTGATTGAGAAGCCCATCACGCCCACTCTCGCCTATGCCGACCTATTGATCGATGCCGCGCGCATACACGGGCGGATTCTGCAGGTTGGTCATCTCGAACGTTTCAATCCAGCAGTCCTAGCGCTTGAGAAGATCGCCAAGCTGCCGCTGTTCTTCGAAGTTCATCGTATGAGCGTGTTTAGCCCGCGCAGCTTGGATGTCGATGTTGTGCTGGATCTGATGATCCACGATTTGGACGTAGTTCTGGCGCTGGCGCGCGGCGAGCTGGAAGAGATACGCGCGGCCGGGATCTCAATTCTTTCGCCCAAGGTGGATATCGCCAATGTGCGTCTCCAATTCAACGATGGATGTGTCGCAAACTTGACTGCCAGTCGCGTTTCCATCGAGCGTATTCGAAAACTTCGCGTTTTTCAACCGCGGCAATACATCTCGCTCGATTATGCCGCGCAAAGCCTGATCGCGATTTCGGTGGACGAACAAAAAGAAGTGAGCTTCGATCCGGTGGAGATTGTGAAGGGCGAGCCGCTGCAAATTCAGTTTGACGCCTTCCTCGACTGCGTGGAATCGCGAAGCCAGCCGAAACTGGATGGTGCCGCGGCGCGTCGCACCCTCGAAGTGGCGTTGCGCATCCTTGATAAAATTGAAGAGCACTCACGCGTTGTTGCCAAGACCTTGAACTCCGAATGGAAACCGTAGTCTCGCCGCCGAAGGAGCAGGGACCCGATCTTCTCCTGCACTGGGACCGTGAGTTTGGCGAAACGCGCTGGCGTCAAGCCGCCATACTCTCACTGTTGCTGCACTTTGTATTGGGGGGCGGTCTGATCGTGAGTTCGGGGAGCGCCCCCCGCGCCCCGGTGCAAGAACCACCAAAGCCTCGAATCACGCCCCTGGTTGACCCTCCGTCTCAATTGACTCAGCACGCGCCAAACCGGGCGAAATTGAGCAAAGATATCACGGCCGACATGCTGCTGCCGACGCCGCGGGCTCAGAAGGGAGCGCCGAGTCACGCTGCAGCGGCACCGCCCGCGCCGCCGCCGAAACCGGCGTTCACGCCGCCAGCTCCGGCACGCAATGCCAAGACGGAATCGGCTCCCAAGGTGGAAGTCGCCCAAGCTCCTCCGGCATTAACGCCGCAAATTCAGGCACAGGAAAGGCCTCCCCTGCCGCCCGTCGAAAAACCGGCGCTGGCGTTCGAAACTCCTCACCAAGCGCCGCCTTCTTCGAGCAACACAGTGAACAGACTCGCGCCGCCACTGTCAGTCACGGAAGCCACGCGGAACGTGGCCCGCACTGGATCCTCAGGCGGAACTCAAGTGGGCGACGCCGGGAACGATTCGCCGCTCGCAGGCCTGACGCAAAGCCCAAGTCCGGGCCGTCCGCAAAGCAACCTCGAATTGCTCAGCGATCCAAAGGGAGTCGATTTCAAACCGTACCTGTTGCAGGTGCTCCAAACGGTGCGTCGAAACTGGTTCGCCGTATATCCGGAAAGCGCCAAGTTAGGACAACGTGGAAAGGTCGCGATTCAGTTTGCGATTGGCGCCAATGGCCGCATCAACAAAGTGGTAATCTCCACCGAATCAGGCGCTCGCGCGCTGGATCGGGCCGCCGTGGCCTCGCTTAGCGCGTCCGACCCTCTTCCGCCGTTACCTGCCGACTTCCACGGAGAGCGTATCGTGCTTCAATTTACGTTCCTCTACAACATGCCGCGCTGAGGCGTGCCGCCCCCTTTTTGGCGAAAGAAAATTGTCCGCTGCCCCGTCCCTCACACGTTGTAGATATGAAGCACCAAATTAATCAAGGAGCAAAAGACGTGTCTACATCAGCAGTTTCTACAGATACAGACGTGATCACTTCAGAGATATTCATCGCAGCGCCGCCAGAGCGAATCTTCCAGGCGCTTACCGCTCGGGCGCAGGTTCCGCAGTGGGGGGGACAGTCGGGAATGTATCGTACAACGTTTTGGGAAGGAGAAGTTCGTCCGGGCGGCAAATGGTGGCAGAAGGGCGATAACGCAGCAGGGGAGCCGTTCGAGGTGACTGGCGAATATTCGGTCGTCGAACTGCCACGTCGCCTCTCGCACACGTGGCAGGCCACGTGGACGGGCGATTTAACAACACGGGTGGATTGGATGCTGGAGCCAGCCACCGAGGGAGATCGCACGGGCACCCTGGTGCGTTTGCGACATTCAAGATTTGCGGGCTCGGGTGCAGCCGAAGCCCACGATCAGGGCTGGAAGAGAGTGTTTGCATGGATGCGCGACTACGTCGAGCGCGGCGAGACAATGGCTAAGCGGACTTAGTCATTCGAACCGAGGAGACACCAATGAGCGAATTTACATATCTTTTTCCCGGCAGATAAACATCCGCTTCCCCAGAGCAGATGCAGAAGACAATGAGAAATGGGTCGCGTGGTTCAAGGATTTAGGCGCCAAAAGGCCACATCAAGGACCCCGGACATCCGTTAGAGGACACCGGCAAGGTGGTCAAGGGCACACATAAGATCGTCAATGACGGTCCATACGCCGAGGCTAATGACCTAATCGGCGGCTATATTGTGGTCGAGGCCACGGATCTCGACCATGCAACGGAGCTTTCCAAAGGCTGCCCCATCTTTGACATCGGAGGTTCTGTTGAAGTGCGCCCGATCCGGAAGCTGACCATGTAAATGGAGCTCAGCGATCATCTCTTCCGGCGCGAGGCGGGACGCATGGTAGCCGCCTTGACGCGGGTCTTCGGTGTGCATAACCTCGCGCTGGCGGAAGATGTCGTACAAGATGACTTCTGCCGCGCGCTGGAGTTGTGGAAATTTCGCGGCGTGCCTGAAAATCCTTCCGTGTGGCTGATGGCCACAGCGAAGAATCGGGCGCTCGATATGCTTCGGCGTCAACGCACGGCGCTTTCTTTCGCCCCTGAGCTGGGATGGCTGCTGGAGAGTGAGTGGACACTCGCGCCGGTAGTTGAGGAACTCTTTGCGGCGAACGCGATTAAAGACGACCTGCTTCGCATGATGTTCACCTGCTGCCATCCGCGCTTAGCCGAGGAGGCGAAAAGCGCATAACGGGGGCGAAGAAGGTGTAGCAACATCGAAGAGGCTGTTCGACGTCACGGGGGCCGACGACTTCAGCGGGCGACTTCCAGCGGTCCATCGCGCGCTTTTCAACGAGGGATACCACGGCGCGTCGCCGGTCTCGGCGGTGCGCGCCGAACTCTGCCAGGAGGCTATGCGGCTCACTGCATTGCTCCTGGAAAACCCGCTCGGCAAGACTCCCGCAACATACGCGCTGGCCGCCCTGATGTGTCTCAATGCGGCGCGTCTGCCGGCCCGTGTCGACGCTTCGGGTAATCTACGCTCACTCTTCGATCAGGACCGGTTGCAATGGGATCAAGAACTCGTGGCCGAGGGACTTAAACTTCACGAACTCTCCGCTATGGGTTTCGAACTGACCGAGTATCACGTCGAGGCCGCCATCGCGTCAGTTCACGCGAGCGCTCTCCGCGCGGAAAACACAGACTGGAAAACCATAGTTTCGCTTTACGACGATCTGATGACGATACGTCCTTCGCCCATTGTCGCGCTCAACCGCGCCCTCGCCGTCGCGCAGAACGAAGATCCCGAACGCGGGCTCGATCGGCACGATTGCGATCGTTTGGCCACGTATCCGTTCTACTACGCGGCGCGGGGCGAGCTTGAATTTCGCCGCGGGAGGCATGAGGCCGCGCGAGAGCACTTTCAGTCGGCGCTCGCGCTCGCGCGCAATTCGATGGAGCGCCGATTTCTCGATCAGCGGGTTAGCGCTTGCAGCTCGATCGCAATCTCCACGGAATAGGGGGTAGGGCGCCTAACGGAGCCACCAATTTTCATGGAGATCAAGACTGAAACACTGCAGCTCTACGCTCCACGTTTGTTGTGCTTCAAACGGTAGATTTCTTTGCTGGTTTGATCTTGCGCGTGGTCGATACGACGTTTCTCGCCCTTCGTCAAGGTTCCACCGTTGGCCACGCGGTCGCGATGAATTCTTCGGTTGATGCGCGCTTCGCGTCCCTCCACTTTCGCGGCCTCGGCGGGTGTCAGTTCCCCGGACTTAATCCCTTGAGCAATGCGGTCTTGCTGGTTCTCCCGAGCGTGATTTATGGTCTGTGCTCCCAAGCCTCCCGCAAATAGGGCTGAAACGGCCAATGTGCTGAAAATAAAAGTCTTCATGTTTACTGCCTCCTGCTCATCCAAACGCAAAGTAGCGAAGGAAGTCGCTTGTGACACAATTAAAATCAGATGAAACCCAAGTACCTCGCGGCGCTCGGATTTTACGCCGTGCTGGCCCTTCTCGCCGGTTTCACGCTCGATGGAGTCTTCCGAATTGCGGTCTGGATTTTTCTCCTTGGACTAGCGGCCAAGATTTGGATAGCGAACGCCGCTGGATGGTGAGGCCCTCTCATCTGTTCCGCAAGGAAACAAAGTGTTCCAAAGTGAAATCCACCTCGGTACTAGAACGATCTTCGTAGAAAAGGCCAGTTCTATCACCTTCGTAAATCCGCATAGTTTCTAACTACTTACGCCGAATTCCGGGAAACTCGACAAGTGGCCGCGCGAATGCTTTTCTAGTATCGCAGGACATCGCAAATAGCGGCCGGCAAATCTTTTAAAAAGAGGCTCCTGGAATGAAAGCCCGAAGTGTATCCGCACAACGCGAAGAGCAGAGCGAAGCTATTGCGCTTCGCGATAAGATCGTCCTTGAAAACCTTCCGCTGGTCAAGGCAATCGCATTGCGGGTTCACGACAACCTTCCCGTTCATGTCGACTTAGACGATCTGATTCACGCCGGAGTGATGGGCCTATTCGATGCCGCGGTGAGGTACGATTCGCACAAAGAAGTGGCGTTTCGCAGCTATGCCAAACATCGGATTAAGGGAGCGATTCTAGATAGTCTCCGACAACTCGACTGGGCCTCGCGTGACTTACGAAAGCGGCATAAGCAGCTCGAGGTGGTAACGCGGGAACTTACCACTTTAGCGTCGGGCGCGCCGGAAGAATCGCAGATTGCCGAGAAGATGGGAGTGGGTCTGCAACGGTGGCGTCAAATGGCCGTGGAGTTGCGCATGGTCGGCCTGCTGTCGGCGTCCAGCCGCCAGCCAGAAAGCGAGAATCAGACTATTCCAGAATTCCCGGCAAAGCCCGAATCGCAGCCGGACAATATCTGGGAGCGCAAGCAGATGGGGTGCGCTCTTGGTACCGCGATGCAGAAGCTGCCAGCGCGTTATCAGCGGGTTGTAGCGTTGTATTATGCGAAGGAAATGACCATGAAAGAAATTGGTGCGCTGTTGGGAATCAATGAGAGCCGGGTTTCGCAGATTCACAAGAGCGCTCTTGAGAAAATGGGAGCGGCGCTCCAGGAGCAGGGCATCCACTCCAGCGAGGCGCTGGTTTAAAGCTACTCAGGAAGAGTTAACAGATAACCAATCACGTTGTCCATGTCTGTTGGAGAAAACGCGTAAGGAGGCATGATGGTATCAGGCGACATTTTCCGCGGATCGTTGAAATGCTGCTTAAGCCAGGTCGTTGTGCGCCGGTTTCCCACCCCGTTCAGCCCAGGGCCCACCTTCGTGCCCACGCCATTCACCTGGTGACAGCTTCCGCAGAATTTCTCCTGATACAGCATGGCACCCGCCACCGCGAACGTTGGCGCAACTTGCATGGCTTCGGCATTCTGCGCGGTGACTTTGAGAAGTAACGCGGTGAGCGAATTGAGCTGAGCCGTCGAGAGATGAATGGCAGGCATCGAACTTCCTGGCACCATGACCTCGGGGTGTTTGAAATGTTCGATGATCCAGGCACCCGTGCGGCGATTGCCGACATTCGCCAAGTCAGGACCGACTTTCGGTTTGCTTTCGCCAATGGTGTGGCAGCTCTGGCAATTCTCGCGTCGGAAATAGCCGATGCCCGCGAGCTCGACCGGTGAGAGTTGCATCCAGTCGGTAGGCTGCGAGAAATCGATTTGTGCCGCCGCGGATGGCTGTGGTGTGCCGCGCACGGCGGCGAGCGTAAGGGCCGCCCAGCCAGTACCAACTAGCAGCACGACAGCGAATGCGAACGTTCGCTGCGTAACTCGCGTCACCCGCCCGCGATCCCCAAAAGGCACTAGCATCAAGGCCAGAATCGCCAATGTCGGCAGCAATACCGTTCCAACTACCTCCAACGATCCGCCGAACAGTTTAAGGGTCTGAAAGAGAAACAGAAAATACCATTCAGGCCGCGGGATATAAGCCGTATCCGTTGGATCCGCGAGTCGTTCCAGCGGCACACGCACCGCCACCGCCAGCGTGAACAGAATTGCGAATGCAACGAAGATTGCAACCGTATCCTTAAAAACTTGCTCCGGGTAAAACTTCTTTTTCGGCAGCGTCTCATCCTCAACGGTCGGCGCGACGCCATGCTTCCGGACCAGGTAGATGTGCATCGCGATCAGGAAAGTGGTCGCGGGCGGCAGTAACAACACGTGCAATCCATAAAATCGCGCGAAGGTCACGACGCCGATGTCACCCACGCTTCCGAGAAGCCGGCTCAAGTAGGGCCCCACCAACGGGATGCTGGCCGCGATCTGCGTCGCTACCACGGTGCCCCAATAAGCCCGGTTGTCCCACGGAAGAAGATATCCGGTAAGGCCGTATGCCATGGTAAGCAGCAGCAGGACTACGCCAACCATCCAGGTGGCTTCGCGCGGTTTTTTATAACTGCCGTACAAAAATACCTGAACCATGTGCAGCACCACCACAACCACAATCATGCTCGCGCCCCAATGGTGCAGCCCGCGAATCAGCCGCCCGCCGGTGACTTCAGTCAAGATGTAGCGAAGGCTGTTGTAAGCATCGCCGGGAGTAGGCGCGAAATTGAATGCCAGTAGTGCACCCGTGAACGCTTGCACCATGAAGAGAAAGGCGGCGACACTGCCGAATACCTGATGCCATCCGCTCGATGCGGGGATTTCCTCGTACAGGAACTTCCGGATCGCCGTTTCGAGGCCGGTGCGGTGGTCGAACCAAGCCTGCAGACGATCTTTCATGCGGATGTCCCGTTCGATTCTTTCAGGGCGCCAAGCAGCAGTCTCTGGTTTTGAACCCTAGTCTCATAACGATCCAGGGGTCGCTGCGCGGGTCCGGATACCACGCGGCCGTCCAAAGAGAATACTGAGTTGTGGCACGGACAAAAGAACTGCTTCGTATCATCCTCAAAATGGTAAGCGCAACCGAGGTGTGTGCATTGCGGGCCGAAGGCTACTACTGTATTTGACGGCTGCTGCACCACCCACGCAGTTTTCTTTTCACTGGTAAGTTTCCAGCCGTCCAATCGATTCTTCCGGAACACAACTTCCACCGGCGTCTTCAAATCCATTTTGCTTACGTCGCCGGCATCGATCCATTCGTCTTTTTGGCGAAGGCGCGGGGGAAGCAATAGGTAGAGTGCCGCTGGGATGGCCAAAGCGCCGGTGATCACGGCGCCCAGCCCGTAAATGACGGTTAAGTGAAATCGGCGGCGGGAAGTCTCAGGCGGCACAAACTACATTTATCACGGTAAATCAAAACCAGATGTAAAACTCTATCCGCGGCGGGCGCGAAAAGCCAGCACCGCGTTCAATCCGCCGAATGCAAATGAGTTGGAAAGCGCTGCATCCGCTTGTACTTCGCGGGCCGCGTTGGGAATTACATCAAGATCGCATTCCGGATCGCGCGTTGCAAAATTTGCCGTGGGCGGAAGCCATCCGCGGTCGAGCGCGAGCGCCGTGGCGGCAGCTTCCAGCGCGCCCGCCGCGCCCAGGGTATGACCATGCATTGACTTGGTGGAACTCACCGGCAGCTGGGATGTCCGCTCGCCAAAAACAAGACGGATAGCGCTGGCTTCAGCGGCATCGTTCGCCTGAGTCGCGGTGCCGTGCGCGTTAATGTAGCCAATCTGCTCGGGCGAAAGCCCTCCATCGGCCAGAGCCGCACGCATGGCCCGCGCCGCACCCAAGGGTGACGGCTGCGTCAGATGACTCGCGTCCGACGACATTCCGATTCCGCTCATCTCGGCATAGATATGAGCGCCGCGCGCAAGGGCCGCTTCCAAAGGCTCAAGCACCAGCATGGCCGCGCCTTCGCCCAGAATCATTCCGTTGCGTTCGTAAGCAAACGGCCGGCAAGTATCCGCCGAGACGACGCGCATGGCTTCCCACGCTTTGAGCATGCCGAACGCAAATGGCGCTTCGCTGCCCCCCGCGATGGCCATCTCCGACGCACCCGAACGCACCATCCCGAACGCCTGTCCAATGGCGTGCGCCGCGGACGCGCACGCAGTGGAGATTGTAAAAGTTGGTCCAGAGATGTGAAGATCCATCGAAATATGGCTCGCCCCGGCGTTCGCCATGATGCGGGGAATGGTCAAGGGATGAACCCGCCCACGGCCGACGCGGTAGAGTTCAACGTAGCCCGCGTCCTCGCTCGTCTGGCCGCCGACGCAGGAACCGGTCACGATCGCGGTCGTCTCGCGCAGCGCATCAGACCACTGAATGCCGGAATCCTGCACCGCTTCCCGTGCGGCCACCACGGCGAACTGCGCGAAACGGTCCATGAAATCCGTCTGCCTCTCGCCAAAATGATCGGTCGCGCGAAACCCCCGCACTTCGGCCCCGTTACGAAAGCGGATCTGCGAACAATCCGTCAGAGTAATCGGGGCAAAGCCCGGCCGGCCGGCGCGCAGGCTATTCCAAAACTCTTCGCGAGTGCTGCCGATCCCGCTTAGCACACCGATCCCCGTGATCGCGACCCGCCGCATGCGCTAGTTTGACACCCTGGCAGCGACCATTTTGTCGACGCCCTCAGCCATCTCTTTGACCGTCCGGATGCCGCGCGCGGCCTCATCGGGAATTGAGATATCAAACTCATTCTCAAGCGCAAACAGAATGTTCACTCCATCCATGGAATCGATTCCCAAAGCCTCGAAGGTGCTGTCGAGCGTGACTTGCTCGAGGGGCAGCCGCTGCGCTTCGGCAATCGTTTTCAAAACTCTTTGAATCAGGTCGTCGGACATATCAATTGAGAAACGGTTTCGAAGGTAAACCCCCGGGAGGCGAGCCGCGGAATCAACATACGCAAGGCGTCGATGGTATTTGTGATGTCGGGATCAGGCCGGAGTTCACGACCGTCATGCAGGCAGATGATTGCCCCGTTGGTTATGGCATCGGTTACGCGAACTACTACTTTAGCCGCTGGCTGATCCCAATCGTTGCCGATGCAAGTCCACATGACACCCAGCAACCCGAGGTCCTGCTGCATGGCGCGAAAGCCGAACCAGCGCACGCCAAAAGGAGGACGCATTACACGCGGAGTTAATTCGAGGACATCGCCAATTGCCCGTTGCGCGCTGACGAACTCGTCAAGAATATATGCCGGCGATTTGAAATAGAAGCGCGGATGCGTGTCACTATGATTGCCGATTTCATGCCCGGCGTCCCGCACCGCGCGCGCAATCGCGGGCAGCCGGCGAATATTTGCGCCGCATTGGAAAAAGGTGGCACGCACCTGGTGTTCCGCCAAAACGTTCAGAAGCGCGGGCGTGCTTTCGGACGGACCGTCGTCAAACGTCAACGCCACTGCATGACGAGTCCGGCAGCCGCGATAGACGGAGGGTCCAAGCAAACTGGACGACCGCCCGCGCACTGCGTACGCCATGCCAGTGACAGCCGTGGCGCCAATCGCCGCAGCCTTGAATTTCCACGCACGACGGTCGCTCACTTTTTGGCGCAAACCGCCGTAATGAAACGCCCGTCGGGACTAAGCGTCTGCTCAAGCACTTCAAGCCCGCCCTTCTTTTCTAGCAGCCACCGGAAAGCTTCTGGAGTGTAGAGGTAGTGGAAGTTCATGAAAATGCGCTCGCCGCGCGCCATCTGAATCTCCCGCGCCGCCACCGTAACCCGCAAATCGCGATCGGCGTGAAAACGCTTCGTGATCATGTATAGGCCTTCATGGCGCTCATCGCGCTTCTGTTCGAAGCGGATCTGGCCATCCTCTTCGGTAACACCGATGCTCGCAAGGGGCGCGAAGGCCAACTTTTTTGCGTCCGTTTGCGCCGCTGCTGGCAAAGCTTCCGGGCGATAGAGTTCGCCATCGATCACCAGCCGGTCTTCGGCATGAAGGCAATCGGCTACGTGCCTCACTTGCTCCAACGGGTCGAAGCCGCCGAGCGTGTTTCCCGCCATTAAGAAAAGCTTCGGCGATTCGGCGGCATCGGAAGCGAGCATCAGATGCATGGGGCTAGAAATGTCGGCTTTGATGCCCAGCACTTCGATTTCGTCATCTTCGGCGTCGGCACACGCGATTTCAAGCAGCGCCTGACTGGCATCCACGGGGAAGTACTTTACCTGCCGGCCGGCGGATCGAAGAGCTTGCATAAGCGCGCGATCTTTCGAGCCATCCCCAGCCCCGAAACTAATCACTGGCACTGCCTTACCGAAATGCCGGGTGATCGATTGCGCCTTCTCTCCGATCACGTTCCAGGCGCGATTCAAGGGTTGGTGCTCTTCGGATTGCGACAACTCGCGCCAAGCCCGCACAGACAAGGGAAACCAGTAGAAGAATTTCTCCGGCAGATCGCGAGCCTCCAGGGCCTCCGCGAATTCGTGGGCGATCTCGGCCTCGGTCAAGAGCACTTCAATGTTCATGTCTACTTCAGCTTAATGGAAGTGGTCTTGTAATCTATCGGCCGGGCCAAAATCTGCCAGAATGGAACATCATGCCCAGAGGTGGATATCTAGCGCGCCAGACGTGCGCGTTAGCTTGTCTGGCAGCGTTTTGCGCCTTATCACTATTTAGTTTTTCCACTCCAATTTCGATCAGTGGAAGGATTTTGGACGAAAACGGAGTAGCTGTGGAAGGCGTCCGCATCAACCTTGCGGGAGACTTGCTCACAACTCCGATCATTGCAATCTCGGGACCCGCGGGTGATTTTAATTTGGGTCTGGAGCAGCCTGGAGACTACAGCATTCACGCTGAACGGCAGGGTTTCTTCGTATTCGATCAAAGGGCTGTTTCCTTTCACGAAGGCGTCAACCAGCTTGCCATAACGTTGAACCATCTTAAGGAATTCGCCGAATCCATCGACGTGGTGTATTCGCCTCCAGGCATCGATTTGCAGGAGCCGACGGCCACCAGCGAACTCAGCAATGTCGCGATCATGGAGATTCCCTATCCGGCCTCGCAGGACTTTCGCAGTGCGCTGCCCATGCTGCAGGGCGTCGTGGCCGATGTTTTCGGGCGCCCCCACTTCAATGGCGGAGGAACGGCCCAAACTAGCTATCGGTTGAATGGATTCAACATCGCGGATCCCGTTACTGGACGGCTCGAAACCCGACTGAACATCGAATCGGTGGAAACTCTGGAACTGAAAACCAGCCGGTTTTCTCCGGAAATCGGGCGCGGATCCTCCGGAGCTCTAGATATCAAAACCGAAATGGGCGATGACCGCTGGCGCTTCAGCGGAACGAATTTTATTCCGGGCATCGGTTCCCAAGACGGCTTCCATATCAATAAATGGACGCCCCGTATTAAAGTTTCGGGACCACTGTGGAAAGGCCGCGCCTGGTTTCACAACGGCTTCGACACGTTCTACGACCTAAACACAGTAAACGGTTTGCCACATGGACAGAATCGAAACCGAAGTTTCGTGGGGAGCAACCTAACCCGCGTTCAGGTAAATCTTAAGCCGTCGAATCTGTTCACCGCCAGTTTTCTCATGAATCGCGGGCAGGATACGCGGCAGGGCCTTTCCTTTCTCGATCCGGTTGAGACTACTTTAAATCGTCGCCAGTCGTTGCAGCTCGCCACCCTGAGAGACCAGATCTATTTCCGCGGAGGCGGGGTGCTGGAATTTGGAATGTCCGATATGCGGGTTTATTTTCGATCGAGCCCGCAGGGAAATCAAATCTTTCAAATCTCTCCGATGGGCCGCCGTGGGAATTATTTCGTCGACCTGACGCGCCACAGCGATCGTCAACAGTGGATGGTGCAGGGAGTGCTGCCCAAGTTTCAATTCGCGGGGTCGCACCAGTTTTCCGCTGGCACCGACATCGAGCGATCCGGCGTCTATCGCACATCCGAGCGGCACGATTATCAAATTTTGCGTGCCGATCTCTCGTTGGCCCGGCAGGTATCTTTTTTGGGAAATCCAACTGAGTCGCGGAGCGTGCTCGAATCGTCGCAATATGTTTTGGATCGATGGTCGCCGCTAGACGCTCTGCTGATCGAGGGCGGACTTCGGTCGGATTGGCATGAAGTGCTAGGTCATGCCGTCCTCTCGCCGAGGCTCTCCGCAGTGTACGCTCCATCGTTTCTGCACGACACGAAAGTGGCCGCGGGATACGGCATCTTCTACGACGCATTGACACTCGAAACGCTCGGGATTCGCAATGACCAAGTCAGCTATTCCACATTCTTTGCCCCCAACGGCAACGTTCTGGGTCAACCAGTCCAAACCGGGTTCCGACTGAATGAGCACCAATTGAGGCTCCCGCGGTATCAGACGTCCAGTTTCAGCGTGGAGCGCAAGCTGCCATTTGAATTGTTCGGCCGCATCAACTTAACCCATCGGGTCGGGGCGCACGGCTTCACATTCATTAGCGACTCACCGGTGGGCACCGTTGCGGAGCCCTTCGTCCCGCCGTCGCCGGAAAATTTTTATTCCCTGCGCAACGCCCGTCACGACCAGTACAACGCGGCGGAATTTACCCTGCGGCGTACCTTCGCGAAGCAATACGAGTGGTCGGCGGGATATACGCGGTCCAGCGCGCGGTCGAACTCGGTAGTCGATTACAGCCTGGAAAATCCGATCTTCGCGCCCCAATCGCCCGGGCCGTTTCCGTGGGACGCGCCGAACCGCTTCGTAACGTGGGGCTGGGCGCCGATTCAGCGACGCTGGTTCCCGCGTCTGTTGCGTCCGGTCATCGGCGAAACCGCGATCGCATTTTTGGCGGAGTATCGCACGGGCTTTCCCTTTAGCGTGGTCAGTGAAGAAGGCGTGCTAATTGGCGCTCCCAACCGGTTACGGCTTCCGGCGTATTTCGATCTTAATTTTGACCTGGAACGCCGCTTTCGGTTGTTGCATTATCTGTGGGAATGGAGGGTTGGTTTGAATAACGCGACGAACAACGGCAATCCGAACGTTGTGAACAACAACATCGATTCGGCCACATTTCTCGCTTACGGAAGAGGACAACCTCGCGCTGTTGCCGTGCGTCTTCATTTTCTTGGAAAAAAGTAACACTTGGTACTTTGGTGCCTGAACTGCTGAAAGATGTCCGAAGGAGAACTAAATGCGAATTTCGATGGTAGTTGCACTTACGGCGGCATCGATGGCTTCCTCGTTAGTAGGGGATGAAAGAGCGGACGTCGCCAAACGGCTCGACGCCTCGAATACCGTCCTGAACGAAATTATGGGCACTCCGGATAAGGGCATACCCCAAGATCTTTTGGATAAAGCGCAATGCGTGGTTGTTGTTCCCAGCGTGAAGCGGCTTGGCCTGGTTTTCGGCGGTAAGTATGGGCGTGGTTTTACGACCTGCCGCAAAGCCGGCACCGGTTGGGGCGCGCCGGAAGGCGTGAAAGTTGAAGGCGGAAGCGTGGGCTTCCAGATTGGCGGTTCCGAGACCGATGTTGTGCTTCTGGTTATGAACAAGAGCGGTGCCGAGAAACTTCTTCAGAGCAAATTTACGTTAGGCGCTGGTGCGGAAGTGGCGGCTGGTCCCGTGGGTCGTGATGCGTCTGCGGAAACCGACGCAATGATGCGCGCTGAGATACTTTCCTATTCGCGCTCGCGCGGGGTTTTCGCCGGTATTACACTCTCTGGCGCGACGCTCCGACCCGATAAGGAAGCCAACATTGCTCTTTACGGTAGCAACCCGTCGGCAGAGAAGATTCTTATGGGCGGCACTCCGGTTCCTGCCGAAGCAATGGCTTTTAACGCAACACTCGACAAATATTCGATGCATAAAGAAAATTAACTAATATTGTGGTTCGTTAAGCTCTCTAACAAGCGCCAGCATCGCGGAAATTCGCGGTCCAGGCGCTTTTTCTTTTGGGGTCGGTGATACATTCAAATTGACCCTCATGGCCAATCCGAGCTGGCTTGAAAAAACCCTTCTTCTGATTCTCATTTGCGCGTCGGCAGCCGGCTTTTGGATTCGCTTCCGTCGAGTGCTTCACATCATTAGGCAAGCGCGTCCGGACGCCGGTTTCGCCGTTGGCGAACTAATTCCGCGCCTCCAGAAATTTATCTGGGAGGTGCTGCTTCAAGGGAAAGTGATTCGTGAGCGGCCAATGCCCGGTCTCGCCCACGCGTTTGTGTTCTGGGGCTTCTGCGCTTTTGCACTAGTGACGCTCAACCATATCGCCGCCGGATTCGGCGTTAGACTGATTGCGCATGAAAGCGGATTCGGCCTTTTCTACTTCGGCTTTGTAGCTCTCTTCGCGATCATGGTCGCGATTTCGATTGCGGGATTGGCATATCGTCGGCTGGTGACCCGCCCCACATGGCTGGGTGAGAAGGTCTCGTGGGAATCGGGTTTCATCGCCCTGCTGATTTTCACACTGATGGTGACCTATCTTGCGACATTCGTTGTTCACGAAGGGACGCTTGCGGGACATGCGAACTGGTGGCTCCATACCGTTGCGCTACTCGTCTTTCTGCCGCTAATTCCGCACACCAAACATTTGCACCTTGTGTTGAGCCCTGCGGCTATATTTGCAAAGAGACCGGGTTTCAGTGATATCCCCCCGCTCTCGGGCGATGAGGATTTTGGGCTTGTTACGGGTAAAGACGTCACCAAGCTTGATGCCCTGCAAGCTTTCTCCTGCGTGGAGTGCGGACGCTGCACTGAGCACTGTCCCGCCTACAACACCGGCAAAGAGCTCAATCCAAAGCAGGTGATCTTGGGGATTCGCGAGTATCTGAAGGAGCTCGGCACCGAGTCCGATAAGCCGCTGATGGAGTCTTACGTTTCTGAGAAAGCGATCTTTCAGTGCACCACGTGCGGCGGCTGCGAGTATCAATGTCCGGTTGGAATTCAACATCTGCCCATGATCATCGGGCTGCGTCGCGGTGCCGTAAACACAGGCGCTTGGGAAGATTCCTATGGCACGAAGCTTTTTCTCACCATGGAGCGCAACGGCAATTCTCTTGGTTTTGCGTCGAGCGAACGCCAAAAATTCATCGATAAAAACGGCCTTCCTATTTTTGATGGCACGCAGGAATATTGCCTTTGGCTTGGCTGCATGGGCGCTTATGACACTGGAGGGCGCGAAACCGTTTTATCTTTGGTGAAGATCTTGCGCCATTTGGATATTAAGTTCGGCGTGCTTCGCAAGGAGAAGTGCACAGGAGACCCCGCGCGACGTCTCGGCAATGATCTTTTGTTTTCCCAACTTGCGGAACAGGGAATTGAAAATGTGCGTGAAAGTAAAGCGGTGAAGCTCCTTTCGATCTGCCCCCATTGTGTGCGTACCATCGGGACCGACTGGAAAGAGGCGGGCACAAGGTTCGAAATTGAACATCACACCGAACTGCTCGCGCGTGTTCAGGATCTTCTGCCTTTCACCGACGGAGCCAAAGAAAGAGTGGTCTATCACGACCCCTGCTATCTCGGGCGATATCGCGGCATTTACGATCAGCCGCGCGAGGTGCTGGGCCGGAACGTCGATGTAATCGAAGCGCCGCGCAACCGGGAGCGGTCCTTCTGCTGCGGCGCCGGTGGCGGCATGATGTTTATGGGCGAAGAGCAAGGCAATCGCGTCAATGTCACTCGAGCGCGCGAACTGGTGGAAACTGGCGCTGAAGCCGTCGGCGTCGCCTGCCCGTTTTGCCAATCGATGTTCCGCGATGCTCTAGCCCAGGTCTCTCCGAATCCTCCCAGGCTGCTGGACATTGCGCAGATTACGGCCGCGCGGCTTCAGGGTCATTCGCTGCCGGCTGAAAGAGTGGAGTAGAGCGCCCTGGTGTTTCGTAAAATACTGGTTGCAAATCGCGGTGAGATCGCCGTCCGCATTGAACGAACCCTGCGCGAGATGGAAATCACATCCGTAGCCGTGTATTCAGATGCCGATCGCGGTGCGCTGCATGTTCGCAAAGCCGATGAAGCGGCGCATGTCGGGCCGTCTCCCTCGCGCGATAGCTATCTCAATATTGAACGCATTCTCGAAGCCGCGCATCGCCACGACGCGGAGGCGATCCATCCGGGTTACGGATTTCTGAGCGAGAATGCCGACTTCGCGGCGGCTTGCGATGGCGCGGGCATTGTCTTCATAGGCCCGTCGGCGGAATCGATTCGTCGCATGGGGTCCAAGACGGAAGCGCGACGGATGGCCCGCGACGCGGGGGCCCCAATCATCCCCGGCACTCCTGAAGGTCTTCTCGATCCTAAAGAGGCGCGCGATTTTGCGGGAGCGTGCGGTTATCCAGTGATGCTGAAAGCCGTAGCGGGCGGCGGTGGAAAGGGTATGCGACGCGTTGATTGCGCGGAAGATCTGGACGCGGAATTTCGAAATGCGTCGAGCGAAGCGGACCGGGCGTTCGGTGACGCGCGTGTCTACGTTGAGAAACTGATCGAGAATCCGCGTCATATCGAGATTCAACTGTTAGGCGATCGCCACGGGCATATGATCCATCTGGGCGAGCGCGAATGCTCCATCCAGCGAAGGCATCAGAAGATCCTGGAGGAGTGTCCATCACCGCTTGTCACATTAAATCCGCAAATGCGCCATGCCATGGGAGCCGCAGCCATTCGCTCCGCGCGGGCCGCCGGTTACTATAACGCGGGAACAGTGGAATTCCTCGTCGATGCCGACCGCAATTTCTACTTTCTTGAAATGAATACGCGGCTGCAGGTTGAGCATCCGGTTACGGAGTTGGTGACCGGACTGGATTTGGTACGTCTTCAGATTGAGATTGCCTCAGGTTCTCACTTACTGCTGCAACAAGAAGACGTGACGTGGCGCGGGGCGGCGATTGAATGTCGTGTCTACGCGGAAGATCCAGACAATCAGTTTTTCCCGTCACCCGGCCAAATCACCAAGCTGGCGGAGCCTTCCGGTCCGGGTGTGCGCCTCGATTCAGGCGTTTATCCGGGCTGGACTGTCCCTGTGGAGTACGATCCGATGCTCTCGAAACTCGCTGTGTGGGCGAGCACGCGCGAAAACGCGACGGCTCGCATGCTGCGCGCGCTGAGCGAGTATCGAGTCGCCGGAATTCAGACTAATTTGCGTTTCTTCGAGCGGATACTCAAGGATCCCCGCTTCCGCGAAGGCGATTTGCACACGGGCTTTCTGGATGCGCTTCCTAAACTTCCCGTCGCGACCCCTGCCCATAATTCGATTGTCGAAGCCGTATTGCGAGAGGTGAGGCAGAATACACCTCCCAAGACCGTAGCGAGTACAGCTATTTCCCGATGGCGCGAGAACCGGGAGCAGTTCTTCAGATGAGCATCGATTTTCGAAAAGTAGAGCCGGGCGTATTTTCCGTCATATCCGAAGGAGTCTCTTACGAAGTGTGTGTCGACGGTAACCGCGTCTGGGTCAACGGACACGAAGTCACAGGTTCTCATGAAGATCCGCGCGACTGGAATCCTAAAAACAGGAGCGCCCACGGCAACGGGGCTGGCACCATCATCGCTCCCATGCCAGGCAAAATCATTCGGTTATTGGTTGACCCCGGAGAGTTAGTAAGCGCCGGGCAGGGAATTCTAGTGATTGAAGCGATGAAAATGCAGAACGAGTTGAAGGCAACTCGCGCGGGGACCATCGCGCGAATTGAAGTAAAGCAGAACGACACGGTAACCGCGGGAACGGTGCTGGTTATTTTGGATTAAAAGGCGGGTGTTTCCACCCGCCGCCCCTTACTACTCCCCCGTGTCAGTGAAGCGAAACCTAATTGGGTTGCAGAACGGAATCGACCACGTGAATGACACCATTCTTCTGAAATACATCCGCGATCGTCACCGTCGCAGTGCCGCCCTTTTCATCCTTCAGCACAACGTTGCCGCCGTCCATCATAGCCGTCAGCGTTCCGCCGCTGACGGTCTTGAGTGTCGCAGTGCCACCACCGGCCTTTATTTTCTTCATCAGCATTCCCGCACTGACCTTTCCCGCAACCACATGATAAGTCAAGATTTTTGTCAGTGTTTCCTTGTTCTCCGGCTTCACCAGTGTATCCACGGTGCCCGCCGGAAGCTTGTCAAACGCCGCATTAGTCGGAGCGAAAACCGTGAACGGCCCGGGGCCTTTTAATGTGTCAACCAGACCCGCGGCCTTAACCGCAGCCACCAGCGTGGTGTGGTCCGCAGAATTTACCGCGTTGTCGATGATGTCTTTCGTGGAAAACATTTCATGCCCGCCCACCATTGGGTCTTTGTGACTCGCGAAGCTGCCGGTCGAAAGTGCCAGCGCTAGAGTTGCAATTGCAAATATCCGTTGATTCATTTTATTTGTTGTCCTTTTTTGAATTTCTTTCCCACTCAACTAGACATACGATGCCGGTCCCAAGCTGGATTGTGTAGAGAAAAGCGAGAGGATAATGGAGTGATGGCAACAGCGGTATGCGCAAACTGCAATGGGACGGGATGGAGGATTGTTGAGCGTCATGAAGTATCCGGCGCAGAGCGATGCACCTGCCTTAGCGGGACCCGTGTGGAGCGGTTGGAGCAGAACGCGAATATCCCGCCGCTTTATGAAAACGCGTCGTTCGATAATTTTGTGCTGCCCAGGGATAACCAGATGGCGCACAGAGAGTTGATGGAGGTGCTGATCGCCGTAAAGGGATTCGCGCGCGAATTTCCTGCCGGGAAGAAAGACGGGCTGCTGCTGGTTGGGGAGCCTGGCACTGGCAAGACGCACTTGGCCGCCGCCACCTTGCGCCTTTTGCTGGCGCGCGGCCACGAAGGTTTATTTTTCGACTATCAAAACCTTCTGGATCGCATCCGCGCGGGATTCAGCTCCGGCTCCGGGATTATCGACAAAGAGGCCTATCGAATCGCACTCGACACCGAGGTACTGCTTTTAGACGATTTGGGCGCGCATCGTGTCACCGAGTGGGTTGAAGACACCGTCACGGCCATCATCACCCACCGGTGCAACCACCGCAAAGCAACCATCGTCACGACGAATTTGCGCGATCAGGATTCCGGGGAAACGGGCCAAAGACGAACCGCCAGCGGCGAGAAAATCGACTACAAAATTACTTTGACCGACCGTATCGGCGAGCGGGCTCGCTCACGTCTATTCGAAATGTGCCGCGTCGTGAAAATGCCTCTGATCGAAGACTATCGCCTGCGCAAGATCGCTCACCGTTAATGCGCGCGATGATGCTGCTCCTTCTGAGCGCAGCCGCATCGCACGCGGCGCTTCAGTCGGTTGAGTTCCCGTTTGATTCGTTTCCCCGGCAATATTGGGAGCGTGAACTGGTCTGGTTGAAGAATGTGGGGATTCGCAATGTTGAATTTCCGTTGAATGCGGATTCGAAGTCTACTGATGATTTCCTGAGATTGCTGCGCAAGTTGGACCTTACGGCTTGGGTGCGGCTCGACGGTATCAAAGTTCTGCCCGGGCAGCTCATCCCGCAATTGCAATCGCACGGAGGACCAATCGCTTATGTGGAAGGCGCGCAGCCAGCCCCTCCTTTGCCCATCCGTCGCATCTCCGCGCTATCGCCGCGCGCACTGGCGGAGAGTCGAGAGGCTCTCGTTGGCGGGACGGGTGCCCTGCTGTGGATTGATGTGGAGGACACCATTGCTCCCAGGTTCCGTCGCGGCGCGATCGCTTTTAACGGTGACGAGCAGCCGACGCTCATCGCGCTCCGGCGGAGTGCCGCACTGATGCAGTACTGGGGCGAGGCGATGAGCGCCGGGGTTGCCTCCGGTCCCCGCGTCCGGCAAGTGCTGGGCGAGTTTCCGCCGGGCGTTACCGTGCGGCAGATTGTGATGGGACAAACGTCCGCCGTGAGTGTGGTGAACGGAGCTTCTTCTTCTTATCATGGCGAATTGAGGGTGCTCTATCCGCCAGCAAAACGCTCCATCACGCTGCCCGCGATCGACGTGCCCGCCGGAGAAGCGATGTGGCTGCCTTTGAATCTCCCTTTCGGCAGCAACGCGATGTGCAAGGACTGCGTGGCACTGGGCAACGACGATCATCTGATCTACGCAACGGCGGAGTTGACCAGCGTCGAGTATGAAAATGGAATATTGTCCATGGAGTTCTGTGCGCCCGCGGCCGGTGAAGTGGTGTTGCATCTTTCGCACGAGCCCAGTGGCCCCTATCTAGCGGGCGGCAAGCCAAGCAGCTTCGCGTGGGATGAGAGCACGGCGCGCGTTCGGCTGGCGATCCCGGCTGGCAAGGGCGCGAACCATCGCGTTCGCGTCGGGCTCGCGATCCAGCCGCCCGAGATTTCCGCATTTTTCGTGGACGCGAAGACTCTGATCATCGGCGCCACCACGCGCGTGTCCACGCTTTACTCCTCGGAGGACCTAGCCAAGCGTTCGCGCCTCAAACTCCCGCAGGGATGGAAAGCCCGCGCCTCCACCAAGTCGCCTAACGAGATTGATTACGACGTGGACGTGCCCGCGAACACGCTGCACGGCGACCACGCCGAGCTTGGCCTGGAAGCCGACGGCATTCTGCTTAGCCACGCACGCCCGCAGTTGTTGCGGCCAGCGTCACTGCGGATTCGCGAAGCTGTGGGCCTTCACTATGGAGCCGTAGCCGAACTTCCCGTTGTGCCCGCGCTCATCCCGATAGACGCGAAAGCCGGACGAGAAATCAGCATCACGATTCGAAACAATTTTTCAGAGATTCGCAATTTCACACTCACGGCCGCTTCGCCCGAATTTGAGTTCTCGCCGGCCCAGACGGACATCAGTATTGCGGGATCGAGCGAGCGCGATGTGGTGGTTCGCGTCTTTTCCGATAAAGCCAAAGGTGGTTTGCATGATGCCTGGCTCAAACTCTCGGGCGCAACCATGCTTGAGATGCCGGTTCGGTTGCTCGTAATTCCTCGCGGAGGGACCGTAATCTACACTGCCGATTTGGATGGCGACGGAATGCCCGAAACGATCCTTGAATCGCTCAAAGCGCGCGCCGTTTTCAGTTCCGCGTCAGGGGGCCGATGGATGGAATTCGTCTGGAAGGAGTCCGGCCGGAACGTTTTGCCTGAAGGGGGCGTTCCCCTCGGCTCCGCTCGTTTCGAGTTGCATGACTCTCAACTGACAATAGAATCGAACGCACCGCTTCCTGTTGAAGTGCTCAGGTCCGGTAAGCAGGGTGACATAATGCTAGAAGTAAACCCCCATTCGCCGAATCGCGCGGTATACACCCTAGGCCGGTAAACTCATGAGCTGGTCGGAAAATGATAGCGCGGAGTTCGTCGAGCTTGGTCCCAACTTTGTTCCGGATCGGGATGTGCAGATGCAAATTCTCTGCGACCTTATCCCGTCACTGGAGGGCGCGCACGTGGTTGAGTTGTGCTGCGGGGAAGGTTTACTTAGCGCCCATCTCTTGACTCGCTTTCCAGACATGACGGTACATGGATACGATGGCTCCCCGCTGATGCTGCGACGTGCGCAATCGCGCAACGCAAATCGGTTCAAAGCCGTACTCTTTGATTTGGCCGCGTCCGATTGGCGGACGTTTTCATTTCCGGTCCACGCGATCGTCTCGTCCTTGGCGATCCATCATCTCGATGGCGAGCAAAAGCGCGAGCTGTTTCGAGACATGTCTCAGTGTCTCAGTCCTGGCGGCATGCTCGCAGTAGCGGATATCGCACAACCAGCGACAGCGCAGGGCACGATCCTAGCAGCACGGCAATGGGATGATTCCGTGCTTAATCGAGATGCGTTCGAACAAGCCCAATGGAATCTGTTTCGATATCCAGATCCCGAGACCGATAGACCCTCCACGCTGTTCGATCAGTTGCGGTGGCTTTATGAAGCGGGGCTGCGCGATATCGACGTGTATTACATGAAAGCCGGACACGCGATTTTCGGCGGAGTCAAACCGCTGTGACCGTGATCTAGACGGCGCTAATTTCGTCTTTCATGGGCGGGATTTTCGCCCCGACCGAGCGAAAGGCTCTATTTTTTATGGTGCGGTCGAGAGGACTTGAACCTCCACGGGATTGCTCCCGCTGCCACCTCAAGGCAGTGCGTCTGCCAATTCCGCCACGACCGCATGTTTACAAAAAGGGTTACATTGGCATCCCAATTTGCCAGCAACTAAATCATTTCAAAGAACATATACTGACTAACTCGTTAGCACTTCAAGCTAGTGCGTCCGGCCAATTCCCCCACCGCTGTAGTGGTCATTAACGACGAAGCGGATTATTTCTTTGGAGTCGCCAACGGGGCTGCCGGTTTCGGCGCCGCAGCGGCGGGTTTCGCCGCCTTTCCGTTCAATATCGTCGCTCCGGCACCACCCGCATTGCGCGTTGCGAAGATCGAAAGCGACATCGAAGTCAGCATAAACACGATCGCCGATATAGTAGTCGCCTTCGAAAGCAGCGTCGCCGAACCTCGAGGGCCAAAGGCCGTTTGAGAACCCATCCCGCCAAAAGCTCCGGCAAGATCCGCAGCCTTGCCGCTCTGAAGCAACACCACAATAATGAGAAACACGCAGACCAGAACGTGTACAGTCGTTAAAAGAATAATGATCACAACCTTTTTAGTATAGAGAAGGGCTGGCCTCCGGTCAAACTACAGTCAGCATTTGTCGCTGCGAAGATGGGGAGGTGGAAAACGGACCACTTCGCATGACACAGAAAGAGCGCGACCAATTGGCGGCGCGACTTGCCGCCGAGATCGATTAATTTGGCGTTCCTCGGGAAATCAACTGGGGCAGCAAACCTACCGCGCCTCGTCCGCCACCCGTCTCTTCTGCGTCAAGATATCCCTGATTGCGTAAATCCTTCTGCCCTGGCTTTCGAAATAAGTCCGCATCAGCAACTCGCCGATCAGTCCCGTGCTGAACATCATAAGCCCAGCCAGCAACAGCAGCGCACCCAAAACCATAAGCGGCCCGTGCTCTTGCAGCAGATCGTGTTTCCACCACATCTTGTCAATCGCGCAAAACGCTAAAATCCCGCCGCCTACCGTCGTTCCAAAGAGCCCAATGCTCCCAAAAAAGTGCATGGGCCGCGTGAAATACCGCAGCAGAAAACGAATGGTAACGATGTCGAACAGCACGCGAAACGTCCGGCTCAGCCCGTAGTGCGAATCGCCCGAAAGCCGCGGCGTATTCTGAATCGGCACCTCGGCTACGCGCGCCCCGTAAAAGCTCGCCAGCGCCGGAATAAAACGGTGAAGTTCGCCATACAGATGCACGTCCTTCAGCACTTCCGCTCGGTACGCCTTGAAAGTAGTCCCGAAATCGCGCAACTCCACACCGGACGCCTTCGCCATCATCCAGTTCGCAATGCGGGAAGGAATTTTACGGGTGAGCGCATTGTCCAGCCGCTCTTTCCGCCAGCCGCTGGCAATGTCGTAACCCTCATCGATCTTGGCGAGCAGTGCCGGAATGTCTTCCGGCGCGTGCTGCAAGTCGCCATCCATCGCGATTACCACTTTGCCCCGCGCCTCGTGAAAGCCCGCCGAGAGCGCCGCCGTCTGCCCGAAGTTGCGCCGCAGCCGCAGCACCTTCAGATGCGGATCCGTCGTCACCAAATTTGCCAGAAGATCGAAACTCTTGTCTGTCGACGCGTCGTCGATGAACAGAATCTCGTACGGCTTGCGCATCTCCATCAACACCCGCGTCAGCCGGTCGTACAAAGGCAGGATCGAGTGCTCTTCATTGTGAATGGGAACAACGATGGACAGCATGGCGATTGCCTCCAGTTTATCAGCGTTCGCCCACCTGCTATTCTTGAAATTCACCTATCACACTAAACCTGAGGAGAATCATCCGTAGAATGTCTGTCAAAGTAGGTATCAACGGCTTCGGCCGCATTGGCCGCAACGTCGTCCGGGCCGCCCTGCACAATTCCGATGTCGAGTTTGTGGCCGTCAACGATCTCACCGACACCAAAACTCTGGCCCATCTCACTAAGTACGATTCAGTTTTAGGGCAGCTTCACGAAGAAGTAAAAATAGACGGCGATTCTATCAGCATCGGCGGTAAGAAAATCAAAGTCTTCGCCACCAAGGACCCTGCTGCCATTGACTGGGAATCCGTTGGCGCGGAAATCGTCATCGAATCCACTGGGCGCTTCACGGATGCGAAAGAGGCCGCCAAACATCTGCGCGGTACCGTCAAGAAGGTCATCATCTCGGCCCCGGCATCGAACGAAGACGTCACCATCGTGCTCGGCGTCAACAACGAAATGTATAACGCGGGGAAGCATCACGTCATCTCGAATGCTTCCTGCACCACCAACTGTCTCGGCCCCGTAACCAAGGTGCTGCACGAAAAGTTCATCATCCTTCGTGGATCGATGACAACCATCCACAGTTACACTAACGACCAGCCTGTGCTTGATTTTCCCCATAAGGATCTGCGGCGCGCTCGCGCGGCTGCCCTAAACATGATCCCTACTACGACTGGCGCCGCCAAAGCCATTGGCTTGGTGATGCCAGCCTTAAAGGGCAAGCTCGATGGTTATGCCATGCGCGTTCCCACGCCCAATGTTTCAGTTGTGGACTTCGTCTGCGTTACCGAAAAGCCGACGTCCACGGAAGAAGTGAACGCCGCGCTCAAGGCCGCTGCGGAAGGGGAGCTCAAGGGCATCCTGTCTTATACCGAAGATCCCGTGGTTTCGACCGACATGCTGCATAACCCGAACAGTTCGATTGTGGACGCGGGCCTCACCAAGGTTGTCGACAAGACGCTCGTGAAGGTAGTTTCCTGGTACGACAACGAGTGGGGTTATTCGTGCCGCGTAATCGATCTCGTGAAATTCCTGGCCGATAAAGGCCTGTAATCGTCCGCTCCGAAGTCTTCCGCATTAAACACCGGGCGGGCTTAGGCCTGCCCGGTAACATTCCTTGCCTGCCGCACATCTCTCCTGTCATGAAAACTACGTTGTTTGCCTTACTGGCCTTCTTAGGTGTGTTTGTGTTGGCCGCTTCCGCCGCGGACGTTTCCGGTAAATGGTCCGCCGACGTGCCCGGACGCGACGGCAACACCATGACCCAGATTTTCGACCTCAAAACTGACGGCGGCAAAGTGACCGGCACCGTCAGCAGCCCGCGCGGCGACATGGTTATCTTGGATGGGAAAATCGATGACGATACCATCACTTTCGTTACAGTGAGAAACATGAATGGCAATGACGTGAAAATCATGTTCAAAGGCAAGGTCGAGGGTGACACCATCAAGTTCACACGGAAGCGTGATGGCGGCGACTTCTCTCAGGAGTTCGTAGCCAAGCGCTCCACGACCTAAGTCGAACCCTCGCCGCGACTTCTTGCGTCGATTAGCCGCGCCTCCTCGTTCCTGCGCGCCGGTATGGTTGTGCTGCCCTCTTAAAGGGCAGTAACGGCTTTCAAAACAAAAGCGCACGATAAATTGTGCGAACCAGATTCCGCTGCTGTTTGCTTGAACAGTTCCTTTCTGTTTGCAGGCGCAGAGTCCATTCTCCACTGTGCCTTTGCAGGCCTGCGCGGAATCTTCACGCCGGATGGGACTCAATTGAGGCAACGGTGGTGGCGCACGAACTCTCCCTCACGATTCACTCTACGTCTGGAAAAAGCAGAAGTCTCTTGCTGCGTCACGCGCGCGCGCCTCGGAATTATGGAAGTGGCAGGCAAGCTGTAGTCTCGTTATTGATCGCGAGGGGGACGAAGCGGCAATTGCCATTCCTTTACAGTTCACCGAAGTTTCCGGCTCGCCTGACTCAGCCGATCATGAACAACCAACTCGCGGTCTACCGCCAAAACCAAGCCCCTGTCGATATCGGCGCGCTGCCCGTTTACTTTAATCATGGGTTGAAAGGCATTGACACAGCAAACAATCGCGTTTGGGGGACCTGCCCACAGTCGGTGGCCCCATTCGCCCATGTCAAACCTTGCTATCTGCAGTCGGTGACCCGCGTTCCTGTGGGGAACAAAGAACCCGAGATCAAGGCGCGACCCGGCTACATGAAGTACAGCAATGGGCACGCCCATCATTTTTTTGCATTTCCAAGCCCTTCAACCGTGGTCTTCGGAGGGTATGCCGCGCGCGCAGGCGCTCCACCACGACGGCATGACCGGGTCGTGTTGCGATTTCCCCGGACGGATCTATCGTGGCGGTCAGCATCGGGATGAGTGAGTTCGCATGTTGTTTCGTTGACAGCTACATCAGCAAAGGCGAGAGGTTGGTCATCGCGGACATTTCTACAATGCGTGTTGTCGCTCAAGCTAGGCCCGCAAACAATCGACCCCCGTTGGGATTCGCGATTGACCACCGCGACGGTAAGGTGGTGCTAATTGCAAACTGGGAACAGACTGGCAGCGCACGGAATATCGAGACAAGCACTGATTCTTCGCTCCGCCGCGCTAAAATCGACCCATGGCCCTAGTCTTCGCGCTCCTTCAGTTAGCCGCCCCCGCCAGCGCGACGCGTGAACAACTCCTGCGTGAGCTCACCGCCCGCATCGCTCAATCCGGCCGGATACTCTCCATTGCGGAAACCCCGCAAGAACGCGCGGTGCCCAAGCCCGCAATTGCCCCTGGCGCGCCGCCCTTGTTAACGTTCCGCTATTTCGAAGGCAACACCAGGCAGCGATTCGGCAAACTCGATTTGGTTATGGACGATGCGGGTCATTGACTTCCTCACACTCGCCCTCACTGCGGTCACGCTCTCGGCCCAATCCGATCTCCTCATCGAAGGTCTGCAACAGTTCGAAAAGGGAGAATACCTCGCCGCTGAAATCACCTTACAGAAAGCTGGAAACGATCCTCGTGCGCACACTTTTCTCGCGCTCACTCGCGCGGCGCTTGGCCATTGTCCCCAAGCCGTCGCCGATCTCGAAAAGCAGTTCAACGCCCCTCTGAACAATGACTTGAGTCTCCTCGCTGGTCTCGGACTCGCCCGATGCCGCGCGGCAGTTTCCGCCGACGCCGCGCTTCCCGTGCTCGCCCAGTTGCGCGCCCGTTTTCCCGACGATGCCGATGTTCTCTACGAATCCGCCCGTGTCTACATGCGCGCTTGGAACGATGTCGTTTACACCATGTTCCAGAAAGCTCCATCCTCCTTCCGAGTAAACCAGATGTCGGCTGAAGTCTTCGAAACCCAGTCCAACTTCAAGCAAGCCATCGCCGAGTATCAAAACGCGATTGCCAAGAATCCGAAGGCCATCAATTTGCACTTCCGGCTCGGCCGCGCGGTGCTGATGGAGTCTCACGAACCCCAAGCTCTAGATCAAGCACTCCAGGAATTTCAGGCGGAGCTCGCATTGAATCCATCCGATGCCGCCGCTGAATACCAAATTGCGCAGGTTCTCGTCGCGCAGCAAAAGCAGGCCGAAGCGCGGCCTCATTACGAAAAGGCGGTCGCGTTAAATCCAGACTTCGCGGAAGCTCTCATTGCGGTGGCGCGCATCGATCTGAATGCCCATCACTACCCGGAAGCGATTGCGCGACTTGAGCGCGCAGTAAGCCTTCGCCCCGATAGCGAAAGCGCGCACTACGCGCTGATGCTCGCCTATCGCAACGCGGGCCGCGCCGCCGACGCTAAACGCGAACAAGTGGAGCTTGAGAAAATCACCAAGCCGCCCGAAGGTGAGTTTACGAATTTCCTAAAGAAGCTCGACGAAAAACGGCAGCCATGAAGTCCGGGTTGGTGTGGCTCATAACCGCGTCGCTAACTGCCGCGCAACCCGTCGCCGACTTCCGCAACATCGCCGCGCAAGTAGGCTTGACCCAGGCCTTCCCCAACGGCGGCACCTCCATCAAAAAGTACATCATCGAGACCACCGGCAGCGGAATCGCGTTTCTCGATTACGACAACGACGGCTACCTCGATCTCTTCGTCGTCTCCGGCGAAGGCGGTTCCAGCCGCCTCTATCACAACAACGGAAAGGGCAAGTTCGATGACGTCACCGCGGGTTCTGGTATCACCGTGAAAGGCTGGGGACAAGGCGTCTGCGTCGGCGACTTCGATAACGACGGCTTCACCGATATCCTCGTGACCTATTGGGGCCAGAACGCGCTCTATCGAAATATCGCCGGCAGGCGATTCGAAGACGTTACTGCGCGCGCTCATCTCACCCAGCCCGTCGCCCGCTATAACACCGGCTGCGCCATGCTCGACTACAACCGCGATGGCCACCTCGATCTTTTCATTGCGAACTATCTGCAATTTGACTTCGCTACAACACCTAAGCCCGGCGCCAACCCTTTCTGCTACTATCGCGGCACCGCGGTGAGTTGCGGCCCGCGAGGGCTGCCATTCGCTTCCAGTCTTCTCTACAGAAACAATGGAGACGGAACGTTCACCGATGTTTCCGACTCTTCCGGCGTGTCCGCTCCCAAACAGAGCTACTGCCTCGGCGTGATCACGGGCGATTTCAATCGCGACGGCTGGCCCGATATTTTCGTTGCGTGCGATCAAACGCCGTCGCTCCTCTTCATCAATCGGAAGGACGGAACTTTTCGCGAGGAGGCTCTGCTGCGCGGCGTCGCTCTCGATCAGGACGGCAAAGCACTCTCCGGTATGGGCGCGGCCGCTGCCGATTACGATGGCGACGGCTGGCTCGACCTATTTCGAACAAATTTTTCGGACGAACGCGAGACGCTGTATCGCAATCGCGGGGGCGGGGAATTCGACGACGCCACTGCCGCCGCCGGCCTCGCGCGCAACACGCGCTACGTCGGGTGGGGTTGCGGATTTTTCGATTTCGACAATGACGGCTGGAGTGACTTGATGCTTGTTAACGGCCACGTCTTCCCGGAAGTCGATCGCTTGAAAATCGACATTCACAACGCCCAGCGCGGCATCGTCTACCGGAACACGGGCCACGGGACCTTTGACGACGTCTCCGAATCCGCCGGCTTCGGAATTCTCGAGAGGCATGTCTCACGCGGAGCCGCGTTCGGAGATTTCGACAATGACGGTGCCATTGAAATCGCTATCAACAACCAAAATGAGCCACCCGCATTCCTAAAAAATTTCCAGCGTGCGCCGGGCAATTGGGTTCTCTTAAAGCTCGAGGGTACACGCTCGAATCGAAGCGCCATCGGCGCGCAAGTGCGCCTCACGGCGGGGGACCGCACCCAAATTGATGAAGTCCGCAGCGGCGGGAGTTACCTGTCGCAAAACGATCTCAGACTCCATTTCGGTTTAGCCGGCGCCACCGCCATCGATTCAGTCGAAATCCTCTGGCCCTCCGGAAAGAAGCAAGTGGAGCGCGGTCTCGCCGTCAATCGCGTAATCGCGATTCGCGAAAAACCCTAGTTCATACCGCCGGGGCTTTTCCCAAGAGCATTCAGCCTTCGATGCAAGTCGCGCTCCGCGTTAGCTTTGTCGGGCTGTCTCAGCCGGTCATAAACGCGCGCAAGCAGGTAATGCGGAGGAGCCTGATTTGGGCTTAAGGAAATCGCTCGCCGTAGTTCTGCCGCGGCACTCGAAAAGTCGCGCCGCTTTTCCAGAATCGTCGCGAACTGATAATGCGACTCCCAAAAATCCCCGCGCAGAGCAATTGACTGTCGCAGTAGTTCCTCAGCCGTAGTCAACTGATCGCCAGTTTCAATGCGGCATTTCGCAAGCAGAAAGCTGGCCTGATAATTCTTCGGATTCGCCTTCTGCCAAGCCTCCACGCGCTGCTGAAAGTCAAGCAGTCGATCGCCTAACTGGTCCATCATGCGCCCTAAATAAACGTAAGGCTGCTCTACTTCGGGTGCCAATTCGATCGTGTGAAAGAAACTCGTCGTGGCATCCGTGAAGCGCCGCAGACCGTAATAAGCCACACCTAGTGCGAGTTCAATTTGGGCGCTCTTGTCCAAAGTCCGCAGTCCTGCCTCCAAAACTTTTACAGCGTCCTCGAACTTCTGCTGCTTTAAGAGCATCTCTCCCAAATCGAAGTAACTCGCCTCCTCGTAAGGCGCCAGCTCCGCCACCTTTCTGAGACTGCCCAAAGCCCGATCCTTTTTCCCCGCGCTCGCGTATGCCGACGCCAACATCCGCCACAAATCCGCTCGCGTGCTTTGTTTTTCTACCGCTGATTCCAGGAGCGGAATGGCGCCGCGCGCGTCCTTGTCTTGAAGTGCCATCTCGCCTGCGCGCGCTCTCGCTTCGGGATCCGCGTTCGCGCTCAAAGCAAAGACGCGCTCAAATTGCGCCGCTCGGTGGATGTCACCAGTTTCGGAATAATAAATCGCCAGGACATGGCAAACGACAGGGTTTTTCATGCCAAGCACGCCGGCACGCTCCGCAGCCGCAGCCGATTTCGAGCTTCCCGCCTTCAGATACGTCTGGGCAAGCCCAGCCCACGCCTCCGCGCTCGCGGGCCTTAACTTCACGGCGGCCTCCAAATTTGCTTGTGCCGCCGGCAGTTGATTCGCGTTCAATGCTGTCAACCCATCGCGCAACTTGACCACAAATTCGTCCGCCGCCAGACCGGCCTTAACCGGCGAGACCATGGACAAAAAAAGACCCGCCGCAGTTGAGAACAGAAACTGGCGGCGGGTCGGAGCCAAACTAAATGGTAGCGCGAACTTTAGAATTGTACGCGCAGTGATAGCTGGATATGCCGCTGCAAATTGCTCTGCGTCGACGTTATCTTTCCGAAGTTAGCGTCCGGGAGATAGTTGTCCGGCGAACTGAACTGCGGCGTATTGGCGATGTTAAATCCCTCGGCGCGGAACTGAACTCGAACACGTTCCGTGATTGGGAAGTCTTTGAACAGAGACACGTCCATGGTGCGCGTCGGCGGAGCGTTGTTGCTCTGGTTTCCGAGCGTGCCGGGAGTTCCAAAGCCGTTAGCCTGAGCATGCGGATAAGTGACCGCCGTCGTGTCGAACCAATGATCCGGATTCCGCCCGCCCGCAGGGGCGTTCTTGGGGTCTTTTCCAGGAACCAGATCCGGGTGGCAGACCCCGTATGTGCCGGGGCAACCATTTGAGCCTAGTCCGAACGGAGGACCGGTCCGCATGGTCAGAATACCGTTCATCTGCCAGTTGCCAATCAGCCCCGCGACCATCGGATTCATGTTGCTGCCATATTTGCGACCGCGACCGAATGGGATGTCCCAGGTAAAGCTGCCAACGAGGTTGTGGCGGATATCCCAGGGAGCGCTCGCGTAGGCCAGACTCTGGTTCCGCTGGTCAGGAGTTCCGAAGTTGCTCGATCCGGATAGGGTGGTTCCGCTGTTAGACAGCGCATGTCCATACGTGTACGACACCAAAGCATTCAAACCTGCCGAATAGCGTTTTTCGAGCTTAGCCGTCATTCCCGCATAGTTTCCAAACCCGTTAGTGGCGGTGTAATTAACTCCACCAATGTAGGGTGTCGGTGTATATCGGTTACCTGGATTCGGATCGCCGGTTTCGTAGGGCGCATTTGGATTCAAGAAGTAAAGCTGCCGCGCCTGGTGGTTGCCGATGTAAGAAATTTCCAGGGTTGTATTCTTGCCGAGCTCGCGTTGAACCGCTGCGTTCCACTTATGCACCAGCGGATTGCGGAAGTTTGGCGCGACTTCGCGCAAGCCGATTGGCGCTGGCAGACTGAATACATTGGTCGGGAAGCCCGCTTGCAGGCCGCCGGCAAAATACGGGTTTGCACCAAACGGTCCCAGGGAATAATTTGTGCCGGCGATATCGCGATTCAAATTGATTGACTCGTTAAAGGGCACGCCCTCCCCGCGGTTCGGATTGCCACCCTGGTTCTCCTCGCCTCCGTAGAACATCCCATAGCCTACACGGAACACCGTCTTGTCATTCCACTGATATGCCACTCCAATGCGGGGAGCCACATCGGTTTTATCCCACGGGATCAGGTACTTGCTGACCGCTCCCCGGCTGACTGTCACGTTCGGGAAAGCGGTTGCAAAGTTCGGAGGCAGCGGAGCATTCTGATCCTTGCCCTTGGGGATATACAGCGTCAGATTTTCATATTGGAAGTTAGCTTGGCGCCCAAATCTTTCACCGATTGGCGAAAACAGCTCATAGCGCACGCCAATGTTCAGCGTCAGTTTGGGAGAGAGTTTCCAGTCATCCTGAGCAAAAAAGCCCCAAGCCGACTTGAATGAGGAGATGAAATTGTTCGTTGAGATCTGCCCGCGATCCACCTGGCCGAGCAGGAAAGAAGCGTAGCCGTCACCGGTGTTGCTGTTAATATTGCCGGTTGTCAAGGGATACGCCGTCGTGTTGCGGCTGAAGTTTAGATCGCCGTGGGGACTCGGCACTTGAAAGAACGGGAACTTGATCGGACGGAACTCGCCGCCGAACTTGTACGAGTGGTTGCCCTTGTTGATGGATACGTTCTGAATGAAGTCCCAAACGTTGTTATATTCCTTGGACGGCAGCCAATCGGATGCGCCGAAGCCGCTGTAGCCGTCAATGCCTGTCGAAGGAAGACCGCCATTCAGCGTGGTTGTCGGATCATAGCCCCCGATTCCGTAGGCTTTGAACTGATCCACGCCTGGCTGCGCCTGCAGCCGTGAGGTCACTAGGCGAGAAAAGGCGACTCGCGTTTCAGAGATAATCGAAGGGCTCCACACACGCGCGTAGCTCAACATGGCGTTTCGCGCCAAATCGACTTCCGAGTTGGAATTGAAATAAGTAGCATCCAGCGCGCCAGGAAGCGGCTGGGCGTTGAACTTATTGACATCGCTCCAGCTCAAACTGCCGAAGATGCTGTCTTTGTCGCTAATGCGATGGTCGACGCGAACATCACCCTGGTCGGCTTGCTGCGTGCCGTTGGTTGGATTGAAATAATTGTTCTGCGGCCGAATTCCCTGTCCAACAGAGGACGTCGGCGTCGGGAAAAGATTAATCAGTTTCTGGGCCACGGGGTCAATCCGGCTGGCTGGAATTATATTCCCTGGAAACGGATCACGAGTATAGGTTCGCTGGCTGGGATCGGGATTGCCGCAGTTGTTAACGCAACGCTGCGTCGCAGGATCGTAGATCTGGCCAAAAAGAATCGGCCGGTTATTAGAGTCGGTCCCGATCTGAGCGCCGAGCAGGGATGAAAAATCGCCTGTCCGTTGAGCTGCGGTGGGGATCGTAAAAGTTGAGCCTTGACCGCTAGGCGCGGCGATGCGCGTGCCCTGGTAGTCACCGAAAATGAAGGTGCGGTTATGGATGATCGGGCCCCCGATGGCGGCACCGAACTGGTTCTGATGGAGGGGTGAACGAGGTTTCCCGTTCTTGTTATTTTCCCAGGAGTTCGCGTTTAAATCGCCGTTCTGCAGGAACTCAAAAATCGCCCCGTGGAGCTGGTTCGTCCCGGACTTGATTGTTACGTTTACAACGCCTCCGGCACCGCGCCCATATTCGGCGTTGTAACCGTTCGTGAGAACGCGTAGTTCCCCAATCGCCTCTACCGAGGGTCCGACAACGTAAGAAGTCTGGTTAAGAAAGTCGATAACGTTGACGTTGTTGTCGACGCCATTAAGCAGGAAGTTGTTCTGGCCATTTCCACGAACGCCATTAGCGGAGAAACCGCCGCCGGTAGCGTCGCGTGCGCCAGGTTCAGCCGGAACAACGCCCGGCGATAAGCGTGCCAAATACGTGAATACGCGCTGTCCGCCTAAAGGCAACTCACTGACAGATTTTGCATTAAGATCGGCGCCGATGATCGTGCTTTCGGTCTGGAGCATCGGACTGTCGGCGCTGATTTCGACGGACTGGCCAATTTCTCCCACCGTGAGTTGCATGTTCACCGCTGTGCGGTCGCCCGCCGTGAGAATTACATTGTGCTGAACCGATTTGCGGAAACCGGGAACTTCAACCTCGATCGAATAGGTACCCGCCTTCAGTGCAGGCCGGATATATTCGCCAGCCGAGTTGGTTTCAACTTCGTACTTCAAAGCTGTTGCGTCTTAATTAGGGTAACCTTCGCATTTGCGATGGCCGCGCCTGTGGGATCGGTGACAGTACCGGTTAATGTGGACAGATCTCGCTGCGCAAATGCGCAGGAAACGGTTGCTAAGACAAGCAGGAATATTCGAAAACCCGCGACGTGGCGAAACATAACCCCTCCTTCGTTGAGGCGCAAAATTTTAGTTAACACTCTTGCGCACTACTATTTCAATTGTGGATGTGGCACTTCTTTTTAAGCGGAACCCTGATATTATACTGGAGGGAATTTTATTTCAACCGGGGTATGAAAGTCAAGCCGTGGTCGAGGATTTGCGATGACCGCGTACTTTGTTCGTCTGCGTGCTATCGTAATGATTTCATTTAGCTTATGCGCGATATAGCTTGGTCGAAGCTAACCCAAGGTTAATATTTTGCAAACGCTTCCACACGGTTTTGGTCAACGCGGATTAGCGTGGCCCCGTGCCCTCGCAGGGCTCCTCTGTTTCGCGACGCTGTTATTTGTGGCTGATCATCTCATCGCGGTCGGCGCTGAGCCGTTTCGCATCCAATATGTAAACACCGCAGCCGCCTCCGGACTCACAATGAAGAACACGTTCGGAGGCCGCGAGCGGAAGGACTACATTCTCGAAACCACCGGCAACGGTGCCGCAATTTTTGATTTCAATGGCGACGGCGCAGCCGACATCTTTATCGCCAATGGCACCACGCTCAATCATCAACCAACGAGATCCCAGCTTTACAAAAATGACGGTACCGGCAAGTTTATTGACGTTGCCGAACATGCTGGCCTCACGCACTCCGGTTGGGCCCAAGGCGCTTGTGTTGCCGATTTCGATAATGACGGCCATCCCGATTTGTTCGTCACCTACTACGGCCACAACATCCTCTACCGCAACCGCGGCGACGGCACCTTTGAGGATGTCACCGAGAAAACGCATCTCCCCGTATCCGGCACCCGATGGGGCACCGGTTGCGCCTTTACCGACATTGACAACGATGGCTTCGTGGACCTCTTCGTATCCAACTACGTCGAACTGGACCTTGCCAAAACTCCCAAGCCAGGCGGCGCCCAGAGCTGCGTCTGGAAAGGCCTTCCGGTCATGTGCGGTCCCACCGGTTTGCCTATGGGTCACAATGCCCTGTACCGAAATAATGGTAATGGCAGCTTCACCGACATCTCCGAAAAGGCCGGCATCCTGAAGCCCGGTGGCCGTTATGGTCTGGGCGTCATCGCCGCCGATTTCGACAACGACGGATTTCCAGACATCTACGTCGCCTGCGACCAGACTCCAAGTCTTCTGTATCACAACCGCGGCAATGGAACTTTTGAGGAGCGCGGCTCGGAAGCCGGCGTGGCTTACAACTTCGACGGCCGCTCGCAATCGGGCATGGGCGTGGCTGTCGCCGATTACGATGGCAACGGGTTTCTCGACATCGTGAAGACCAATTTCTCCGGCGACCTCCCCTCTCTCTATAACAACGAAGACGGAAAATTTTTCACGGACGTCTCGCGGCAAGCCGGTATCGGCAAGCGGCAGCTTCTCGGATGGGGCGTACTCTTCCTCGACGCGGATGAAGACGGATGGCCCGACATTTTCATTGCCAACGGGCACGTCTACCCCGAGGTGGACCGTACTCCAGTCGGCGACCGCTATCGCCAGCAGACAGAGCTATATCGCAATCTCGGCAACGGCAAATTCACGGATGTGACCCTCACCAGCGGCGACGCATTTTCCGAATTACGCCCCGCCCGCGGCATGGCATCAGGGGATCTCGATGGTGACGGCCATCCCGAAGTCGTGATCGTCAATATGAACGAGCCGCCCAGTCTTCTCAAAAATGAAGCATCCCATCAGAATGCCGTGGTGGTGTCGCTGACCGGAACCGAGTCGAACCGAAGTGCCATCGGCGCGCGCGTGACCATTGAGTCTAATACCCACACCCAAATGCGGGAAGTGATGAGCGGCGGCAGCTATCTTTCCCAAAATGATTTGGCGCTATGCTTCGGGCTCGCCGCCGCCACACACATCGACCGGCTTTCCATTCACTGGCCAAGCGGCCTCAAGCAGGAATGGAAGAATCTGGATGTGAACCAGAAATTCGCAATCACCGAGGGCGCACTCGCGTTCAAGACAACGCATTTGTTGCGACGGTCCGTAGCCTCTAACTAACTCTTGCCAGCAGTTCGTGAATTTCAACGGATTTACGTTCTTCAGTCCCGCGCGGGAATGCAGGTCCCACCGCTACCGCTTCGCCGTGATCTTCAAACCAGACCAGAAATGACGACTGGTCCGCGCCCGTCAAACGCTGCTGATTAAGCCAAGTGTAATAAGCGCCCATGTCCCCATCGATCAGCGAACCGTGCGGGTCTGACTCCGGTTTGGCCTGAACCTCCAACAGCAACTCGTTCATTGGCTTCTCGCGCTGCCGTGGCATGTATCGGGCGAGCAGGGTCACGGGCTGCGCTCGCCGCAGCGCTTCCCGCGCCGCCCATTGAACGAACGTCGTGCTGAATATTTGAGTCCCGGAACCTTCCGTCAGCAGGCTGATCGCGAAACGGTCGAGCACGGCGTCCGCCCCACTCGCGCTCATTCCTAACTCTTGCGGACCGATTTGCGCCAGCAGTGTCCGCAACGCCTCCGCGCTGAAGTTAGCCGAGGTGTAAACCTTCCGCATCTTCTCAGTGAGCATCGCGCGCGCCGGTGCGAGCGCTTGGTACGATACGCAAGTAACAGCGCTGCCCGCTAGCGCCGCCGTCTCACCACCATCGATATACCAGTGACCATAAGGCACGGTGTGCGCCTCGGCTCTCGCGTTCACAGTCTTCATGATCGACTGCAGGCCCCCTTTCGCCTTCACCTGATGGAAGTACACACCTTCGCGCGAAAGCTTCCGAAACAACGCGTACCGCTTCTGCACCACGCCCTGTCCAATTACCGCGATTCCCAGCCGCGGGATGGATGGAACCCCTTGCGGAAACTTCGCAAAAACGGTTTGCATATAAGTTTCCGACGCCGCACGAAACGCATCCATCTGGTGCGTGGCCCACAATTGAGCCGAAAGCTGCTCCAGAAACTGGCCCGGGAAATCCACCCAGTCCGACGCTTCCAGTGCGGGAGAGAGCCGCAGTTGCGCAAACACGGCCATCTGACGGCGCATCTCCTCCCCGGGCAGCGACTCTAGGTAGGAGAATTGCTGCTCCAACTCCTTTCGCTCAGCCGGAAATTTCCAGTCGTACGCGATCACTTCCTTAAGAACAAACGGTACGAATCCCAGTGGCAGGTTTCGAAGCAACGCGATTTTACTAACCGCGAGTTTCTGCCCCTCTACCGGGTACCGCGCGAAACTTTCGGAAGTGAGTTCTTTCGGCGACACGTCTTACAGCACCTCAGTCAACGGCTTGCCCGTGGATAGATGAGGATTAAAACCCAACAGCGATCCTAGCGTTGGCACCAGATCCGTCGATTCCACCGGCCGCTCCACCACCACGTTCTGCCGCACTCCTGGCCCCATCGCCATCATCCACGTGGTGCGCGACACCGGGTCACCGGTGCGGTGATGCTGGAACCCATTGCCGCCCGCGCTTATGTCCGAGTCCCGTCCAAAATCAGGCAGGATGAACATCGTCGTCTTACCGGCATACTCCGGGTCATTTTCAATCGCGCTCCACAACTCCCCGCACAGACGGTCCGAACGCTTAATTCCATCCAGATACAGCGAGAACGTTCCCGAATGCGCAATGTCTATATCGTGCAGCGTAATCCAAAGCAGGCTCGGCGCCAGATGCCGCATCAACTGCCGCGCGATGTAAACCGAAAGTTCGTCCGGGCTCGCCAAGCTCTTGGCGTGCGCCGCGAAATCGTTCACCGATAACTTTAAAACTTCCGCGAGTTGCTGCATTTCCAGCTCATGCCCGCCCACCGCCGGACTGTAGACCGCCGATTCGTAGTTGTCCCGCAGCAGATGATCGTAACCGCCTCCGCCCCCGCCTGGCAGCGCCGCCGCCAAAAGCCGCTTCGGAAGAATCACGCCCGCGCCCATCCCCGCGCCATACGACCGGTGTCCGCTCTCGCCAATTCGGTTAAAGCCATTACTCGGCGCAATCACCCACGCGTCACTCGCCGGCCGCTTCAGGTCTTTACGAAAGTATTCGAACACGGTGGGAAAATCGGGCGGCACCGCGGCGAAGTTGTTGAAGCTCTCATAGACGCCCGTAGCCAGGCTCGCTGTCGCCACGTAGTGCCCCAGGATCCCGCGATTTACCACTTGGCTGAAGAACGTCGCGCGCGGCATCAGGTCGTGCAACAGATGCGGGATGTTCTCCTGACCATCGAGGGCGAATGTCTCATCGTCGCGAGCGCCTCCGCCGAATGTCACCACGATAGCTTTCTTCGATCGCGGCAGTGCCATGCCCCGGCCCGCCATCGAACCGAACAGCGCGCTGCCCGCAACCGCGCCTGTCGCTGTGCGCAGGAAATCACGACGGCTGAGGGAGATGGCCCGCGACACTTCGCGCGTGCTGTTCGCGCCGGCCCATGGATTTAAGTACCCGCTTCCCAACATAATTCGCGTGACGCGTCGTCTATTAGGATACCTTCGCCGTGGTCCAGCACGTATGTCCTCGCGCCGCTTATCGCGCCTTCGACTTTTCAACCAACTCGCGAAGCTGTTCCTGCTGAGCCGGTGTGAGGTTGTTTTTGATGCCGATGAGAAGCATGAGCTGGGCGCGCTTGATTTCATGCTCCGCGGCCAAAACCTTATCCAACTGCAAACCAGCTTGTTTCTCATCCACCTTGGATTGTTTGAGCAGAGAGACCAGGTGTTCCATTTCGTCCTGCAGGGTCCATTGGAGCTCGGTGAATTTAAGCTGCGCTTGGCGAACCTGAACCTTGAGACGATTCTTCTGATCGTCGCTGAGTCCCACGGCCTGCTGGTGCTGTATGACGATCTCGGGCGGAAACAGAATATCGCGCAAGGGATCTTCAGGAGGTCGCTGCGCGGCGAGCCAGCTGAAAAGCAGCAATGTCAGAATCATCGGTTTCATTTGGACCAATCCTGGGCTGATCGAGCATTCATCAGCGGGTGTCCGAATTTTGGTGTCTGATTCAGAAGTTGTGTGCCGGGCGTTTCCAGAAGAAACGCGGTCGGCGAAGACCAAACCGCGAGTTCGCTTGGGACTGCTTCCGTTGAGCGGTGGGTTCGCACCGCAAGCATCACAGCGAGGGCAAGAATCGGCATCGCGGCAAGAGCGATCCTCAATGAGTGACCCCGGCGCGATAAGGAAGCTGCGGCGGCTGCGGTCCGGCCAAATGGCGGGGCGGCTCGCCGGTCCTCTTCGCGGAGGGTCTCAAAGCGCGTCCTCAGACGGCTGTCTTCCGGTGAGATCATGCAAGCCTCCGCCGCATTTGTTTTTTCCCGCGTTCATAATGAGTTCGCGCGGAGCCAATTCCCACGCCCATCACCTTGGCGGCCTCCACAATAGAAAGATCGTGATAGAAGACGAGTTGCAGCACCTCCCGCTGCCGTGCGGGGAGCTTTCCTAAAGCCTCCTTTAGCCTTATTTCGACGCCGTGCTGGTCACGGGAAGGTTTCCCATTGAGTGCCTTGGGAACTTGGCTCAGGCGCAGCCGCCGCAATAGTTCCATTCTGTGTTCATTGGCAGCGGTCTTGCGGATCACCGCAAACAGCCACGTCTTAAAACTGGACTTTCCATCGAAAACAGCTCTTCCGCTGAGCACCTTTACATACACGAGTTGAAGCACGTTCTCGGCTTCGTGACTCCGACGCCGGCAGCAGCTCAGTGTCCATCCGTAGCTTTCGACGTGATGTGCTTCCAGCGCTTCACGCAGCCTAGCGTCGTCGAGCGTCACAGCACCGACCTCGGACAATTTAGTCAGTTCGTGATGAGCGGCGACCGGCTGGGCAGCTACGCTGAGCATGAGCGGAGTAGGCTGCTTTCATCATGGCGCATTCAGAAGTCCCAGGGTCGCTGCTTGGAGGGCGGCGGAATGCAACACGAGAGCTAACTGGAGAGGCGGCAGCTTCTCCTTCTGATCGTCCTGCAGAAGATTGAACGTCTGCACCTGGAAGCTGGCGGCGATCTGCTGAATCTGCTGCCCAAGGGCCGCTATGGCGATCACCAACTGTCCGACGGTGGCAGGGTCCGGATTCGGCGCTGCCAGGATTTGCTGAAGTTTCTGCTGGGTCTGGGCGGCTTGTTGCACCACCGGCTGCAGCGCCTGCCCTTTTTGCTGTTGAATCTGAACCAAACTTTGAACTTGCGAGTCCGAGAGATTCAGAAAGACTTTCACGTCAGGCGGTTGCGGATTGGGGGATGGGCCCTGGGCAAACAGGACCGCTCCCGCCAGGAACGGCATGAGGAATCGAGAGAACAAAATAGCCTCCTTTTGATGTTGCATCTATTAGTCGCTTTGGGGAGGCCGAATATATGACTTCAAACCATAAAAATGATCATGCGAACGTGCGCGCCACCAGATCTTGCGCCTCCGTCTGAATCCGCCGCAGATGCTCTTTGCCTAGAAAACTTTCCGCATAGATCTTATAAACGTCTTCGGTCCCGGACGGCCGCGCCGCGAACCACCCGTTCTCCGTCTCCACTTTCAGACCCCCGATTGGCGCACCGTTCCCCGGTGCGCTCGTCAGAATCGCCTGAACCTTCTCACCCGCAAGATCCCCGGACGGAACCCGCTCAGGCGACAACTGCGCCAGAATCGATTTCTGCGCCGGTGTCGCCGGTGCATCAATGCGCTCATAACATGGATCGCCATACTTGACCGTCAACTCGCGATACAACTCACCTGGATCGCGCCCCGTTCGCGCCACAATCTCCGCCGACAGCAATCCAAGAATCAGACCATCTTTGTCCGTCGTCCAAACCGTTCCATCACGCCGCAGGAATGACGCGCCCGCACTCTCTTCGCCGCCGAATCCGAGTGTGCCCGAGAGCAGCCCATCCACGAACCACTTGAATCCCACCGGCACCTCATAGAGCTTGCGCCCGATGCCCGCCGCCACCCGATTGATCATGCCGCTGCTGACCAGCGTTTTGCCGACGGCGGCGGTAGCGGGCCATTCCGGCCGGTTCTGAAATAAATATGAAATTGCCACCGCTAAATAATGATTCGGATTCAGCAACCCAGCGCTTCGCGTCACAATCCCGTGCCGGTCATGATCCGTATCCGAAGCGAACGCCACATCGAAGCGCTCTTTCAGCCCGATCAGACCCGCCATCGCATAGGGCGACGAGCAATCCATCCGCACCTTCCCATCCCAATCGAGAGTCATGAAGCGGAACGTCGGATCGTACGTGTCATTGAATAGCGTCACCGGAACACGATACCGGTCGCTGATTCGCTGCCAGTAATGAATGCCAGCCCCGCCGAGCGGATCAATCCCGATCTTCAGATTGGCCCCACGAATCGCATCGAAATCAATCACGTTCTCGAGATCGTTCACGTAAGCCGAAACGTAATCGTGCCGGTGCGTTGTTGCCGCTTGAAGCGCTCGGGGATAGGACATGCGCGCAACCCCGCGCAGTTCGTCTGCCATCAGCGCATTGGCATGGTCCTCAATCCAGCGCGTTGCCTCCGTATCCGCCGGCCCTCCGCTCGGCGGATTGTATTTAAAACCGCCGTCCTCAGGTGGATTGTGCGAGGGCGTGATCACAATTCCGTCCGCCAAGCCATCCGCCCGCCCACGGTTGTGCGTCAAAATGGCGTGCGAAAGCGCCGGCGTCGGCGTAAATCCGCCCTCGGAATCAATGCAGACTGCGATCCCGTTCGCCGCCAGCACTTCGAGCGCGCTCGCGAATGCCGGCTCGGATAGCGCGTGCGTATCCATCGCCAGATATAGCGGCCCCTCAATCTTCTCCCCACGTCGATAAGTGCAAATCGCCTGGGTAATCGCGAGAATGTGAGACTCATTGAACGAATTCGCAAGCGAAGATCCGCGATGCCCCGACGTGCCGAACGCCACCTGCTGCTCCCGCACTGAGGGGTCCGGCCGACTCGTGTAATAGGCGGCGATCAGCCGAGGGACGTTGACGAGTTTCGATACGGGAACAAGCTGGCCCGCGCCAGGGTTAACGGCCATAATTTGAAAAGCCTCTTATGCGGCAGCGGCGCGCGCCAGGACATACGGCCCTTCGGGAATCAGCGCCACCGAAGCACCCGGTGCAAGTCCTTCTAAGAGCGCGGCGACAGCGGCGGCAGGCGAGTCGAAGGACCGCCCCCAGAGCGCACGCCTATATTCGCGCGATATGCCTGGAACATAAAACAGCACTTCGGCTTTGCGTGTTACCAGTGCGAGTTTCTCGAGTTGCCACTGGTCCACTTCGACCGGCTCCCGGCTAATCTTTTCGAGAAACGCGCTATCTGACGGATTCTCCGTCACCATACGGCTGAATTCTTCCGCGCCCGCTCCCTCGCGGCACTCGGCCAGCAGCAGAATTTTCCCCCCTGGCTTCACGATGTGCGATGCCGCCGTCACGCCCTTCACGGCCTGATAAAACGTGAGGTCCAGCGGATATCCCGCGGATGTCGTGATCACTGCATCCGCAAACTCCGGCATCGTCTCCAGCATCACCCGCGAAACGAATTCCACCCCGCGCCGGTGAGCCTCCTCTGGTGCGCCCGCAAACACTGCCGCAATCGCGCGCGAACCCGTAACAGGGTCCGTGCCGCGGGCCAGTGCGACATCAATTAGAAAGTGGTGCCCCGCCATCCGCGCAATTTCGAGCAGCTCGTGATGCAGCGGATTGTCGTTGATCGATCCCTCTACCGACCGCGCGTCACGCATGAATTTCGGGCTATGCAGAACCTTTATCGTCTCCTGCGCTGCCAGCCCTGGCGCGATCAGCTTTCGCCCGCCGGAAAAACCGAGCATGAGGTGTGGCTCAATGAACCCCAGTGTGATGTGAAGGTCCGCGGCGACGAACCGCTCGTCGATATAAACCGGCGTACCCGACCCGGTATTTCCCAGCGACCGGTGCTCGTCGAGCGCCCGCGCGTTGTGGTTTACAATCCGGCACGTCTGCGCGATATCCGCGCCTACAATCTCTTCAATCTCTTCGGGCGTGGCCGGCCGGTGCAGCCCCGTTGCGATCAGGATGGTGACGCATTCACGCCGGATTCCGAGCGTTTCCAGACGCCTCAGCAAAAGAGGCAATACGACACGGTTTGGCGCGGGCCGCGTGATGTCGCAAACGGAAATGGACGCCGTCGATTTTCCTTGCGCGATGGCATCCAGCGCCGGCAGCGCCGCTTTTACCGCGCCCCGCGCATCCGCCAGCGGCTCGGCCGATCGCGCCTCCAGCGTTCGATACCGAAATCCGTCGGGCAGCGTGAGCGTGAGACCAGTTTTTCCGAAGGCAAAATCCAGTTGCATAGAGGCAACGTATCACACACGACGGTGCCGCAACTTTGGCATACCGATTGCTAAATGGAAACCCAAGAGGTTATATGATTCTCGCTAATATTCTGGCCGGACTGATCGTCGTGTGCTTCGTGCTATCGATGGTTTCCGCGCCCCCAAAATTCGGAAAATAACGTTCGCGCAATGCCTGGGGTTGATTTCCCCCAGCCCTTCCCGAAGGAGCCGCGCGTTTGAATTCTTTGCGGCTCGCGATCGCTTCCGGCAACTAAACCAGTGATCTAGTTATTAGATGGATAGAGGATACATCGGCTTGCAGTATTCCCGAATGCCGGCGCGAGCCGGTTACCCGCGTCGTATGCCGTCTAATCGTGATGTGAGTTGATAACGACGCGCCGTCAAGGCGAATCTATCCGCCGCAGGCCCGATTTCTTTAACTCCGTTTCACGTCAAGTTTGGTAAACGCTTTGCGAAAAAAGCGGGAGGCAACCGCATTGACATCATGATGCCGTTATGACATTATGGTGCCTTAGCAACTAACACGCTAATCCTCAAGGAGGTTCTAGATGCTTCAACTCCGACCGCTGGACGTCAAAGTACCCATTTTCCAGCAACTTCAGGCCGACCAGTCACCGGTTATTCTCGTAAACATATTTCAGGTGGCAGAGGCAGACGTTACGGCACTCCTCGAAGCCTGGGCACAAGACGCGGCCTGGATGAAACAACAGCCGGGTTACATTTCCACGCAACTCCATCAGGGAATCGCCGGGAGCACCGTTTTGATGAACTACGCTGTATGGGAGTCCGTCGCCCATTTCCGGGCAGCCTTCAATCATCCTGATTTCAAGAAAGCGTTGGAGCAGTATCCTTCCTCTGTAATTGCCTCCCCGCATCTCTTCACGCGGCTCTCCGTTTCGAATCTCTGTGTCGGGCCATAGGTGTTGCATCATTGTTCAAGACCAGTCGGTTATGCCACATACCAAAGCCGGGAGAGCCTTCACCGAGTTGATCATGGATACTTTTCAGCTCAACGGTCGCCTGTTGGCCGCTGGCGACCGGCTTACCAAGCCGGTTGGGTTGACGAGTTCGCGCTGGCAAGTTCTAGGCGCGATCGAAGCCCAATCGTTGTCAGTAGCCCAAATCGCCCGTAAGATGGGGTTGGCCCGGCAAAACGTCCAGAGGCTAGCGGATGCGCTGAAAATAGAAGGCATCGTCGAATACCTCACCAACCCGGATCATAAGCGGGCTAAACTAGTGTGCCTGACCGAGCGCGGACGAAGCGCCATGAAGAAACTGGTCCAACTTCAAGAACTATGGGCCAACGAGACTGCATCTGGTGTAAGCGCAGCTGAGATCGAGGCAGCCAGAGACGTTTTGAGGAAACTGCGTTCACGCCTGGAAGCTGGCCGCGTCACGTTCAAGTGATTCGTCGAAGCTAACTCTCGCTCACGGCGCAGGGACGGAGTTTGATTCGTCCTGAATAGATTCGTCCCAAAGCGGTCAGCGCACCTACGACCGCGCCATCACCGACTTCGTCGACTGGTACTGCTCACAACCAAGGCTTTCATTAAATCGGACCGTAGTGCGCCGATAGCGGATCTTTCTCGAACAGGAGCGCTATGCGCCGACCACAATCAATCTCGGCTCGCGGCCACGGGGGCTGCCATTGAGAATTGCACAGAGGCAAGAGGATTACCGACGGCGCGTTATTCCGGTCAATCGAGAGGAGAGGCCGCTAGGTCCGACAACGGCAATGTCGTCACTTTGCTTCGTGCGCTGCTTTTGAGTGGGGAAAAGTAATGCCACGCATAGTCAATGACCTGTTTTACACAGCACTGTACCCGATTGCACCTTCTCCGGCGGGGCAGGGCAGCAACCTTCCTACCACTGGTGCTTCCACTCCCTCCACCAGTCGGTATTTCCGAGATCCAGCGCATTCCACGCCGCGTTAATCGCTTTTCCATCGCCGCGCAGAACCGCTTCGCGCGTTGCCTCGCGCGGCAGACTCACCAGCGACGCGAAGCGGTCAAACACTCTTGCTCGCTCATCGCCATGCGTCCGAACCATCAGATGCCACAAAGTCAGAGCGTCGCGCTGCCGGGCCGAGGCAATCGCGGCGTCGAGCGCGCCGCCATCAGCTGACGTATCGAACCGCGCCAGAGCATTCGTGAGCGCTCCGGGCGCGTCGCTGAAATAAGGGATGCCGGGTCCCTTTTCTGGCCTGGTCACGCACGCCGCGCCAGCCGGTATAAACGACTCAACCTGGTTCCGTTCAAACGCTACCCAACCCAGTTCAACCGTGAGCAGCCCATTCCCATCTTTCGACACCCGTAGCGTGTAGCGGCATCCGAGGTCGATCGTCTTCGAAGAGGGCGTATCCACAACGAAGCGGCCTGGAGGTGCCCAGATAAAGGCGTGGATAGTGCCGCGCTGGAGATCGAAGCGTTGTTCGCGATCGCTCGCCGCAACCAGACGCAGCCGTGATCCGGGATCGATTGTGACTTCCCCGGTTTGGTCCGACCGGATCGTCACCCTATAACTACTGCCCGTTTCGATTGTCTGTCCAGCGCGCATCCGACGCCCGCCCTGCAGTTGCCAGCGCGTGAGTGGGGCGCGCCATAACAGAGGAACGGTGGCTAATCCCACGACGAGAATAGCCGCCGCCGCAAGCCGCCAATACGAACTTATTTTGCGCGGCGGCCTCATCGCCCCGCTGTATTTCAACTGCCCGAGCAGTTGTTCCAGCCGGACCGTTTCGGCGTCCGGTTCGCCGGTTCGATTCCAGAGATATTCATCGTTCATTGTTTCGCCCCAATTGCTTCCCGAAGGAGTTTCATTCCACGGCAAAGATTCACCCGAACCGATTGGTGTGTCAGCCCCGTGCGCTCCGCAATCTCCGGGCCCGTCATCCCTTCTACCAGGCGCAGTACCAGCGTCTCGCGATAGCTTTCTGGAAGGCGCTGGATGATTGCGAGCACCTCGAACGCTTCGCCGTCCGGTCTTGCCCCACCCGGAATTTCAGCCGGCAGACCGGCCTGGGGGCGCATGCGCCGATGATGTTCCAACGCCCTACGGCGGGCTACCGACGCTAACCAGCCGCCGAACGCTGCCGGCTCCCGCAACCTCGGTAATTGTTCCATGGCGCGCACGAAAACGTCCTGCAAAAGATCCTCTGCATCGGTATAAGATACGTAGGCGAGCAGGATTCCGTGGATCATGCGCGCGAATCGCCCATAGAGCGTCCCGAAAGCCCCGCGGTCGCCTGCCTGCGCGGCTCGGACCAGCGCGGCCTCGGTGCCCGCGACCTGCAAGCTGCGCGGGTCGGTTGTCAGCGGCACGTGATTCTAATTAAGCTTAGCTTGTTTGAGGACCGACACCACTTCATCAGCCGACGCGGCGTGATAGAAAACCTTCGCCGACAGACGACTTGTCGCATTCCTCGTCACCGGCACCACGATGCTCGTCGCGTAGTCCTTGTAATCGGGATTGGTGGCGATCATCTTCACGGCCCATGCGCCTTCGCCCGGCCATGTCTTCGCCACCGCGAAAGCGCCCGGCTCGGAAAGGCGAATTACGTGAAGAGGTACGGTCTGATGCTTGCCGTTGACGATTCCTTCCGCAGTCGCCGTGACAACCGTCTTTTCTGGCGAATGGCACGCCGTAATGTGAGCCGCGACGATAGCATTTTTAGCCCTCGCTTCGGGATTAGTAGGAAGATCATCGACCTGCAGGGTCAGCGCTCCGGCAAAAACGGGAACCGACGCGAAAGTGGCCGCGAGAAGTGTAGCGAGTAATTTTGGCATGTGTTAAGTCTCCTTCGCTGATGAGATGAGTTTCGGGCTCTAAGTGTTAGCGATGTAACTCGTGAAGTGGCTCAGGAACTTATCCGCGGCTCATGAGCGAGCGAAGTTACGATCCCTTCCGAAGGTGCCTGCAAGTAAACTAGCCGTGTGCTGGAGGCTAAATGACCCTATTTTCCAAACCCACGTTTCTGACGATTTACTCGGGTGCGCTCACGATCGTTTTCGCTGTGACCCTACTCACCGGGGCCGCTGGCTCCCGCAATCATACTTTCGACACCATTACGGTGCGGCGAATCAATGTCGTTGAACCCGATGGCACCGTCCGATTGACAATCTCCAATCGTGCCGACTTTCCAGGTGCATGGAGAAACAAGAAAGAGTACCCGCGGCCAGATCGCCGAGAGGCCGCGGGAATACTGTTTATGAGCGAGGAAGGCACTGAGCTAGGCGGCCTGATCTGGGGGGCAAGCCAGCTTCCGGATGGCACGGTTCAAAATCACTTTCATTTGAGCGCGGATCAGTACGAGGAAAACCAGATCTTGGCCTTTGATGCAGGTCAGGAAGGGAACGACAAATTCTCCCGCATCACGATCGTGGATCAGGGTGACTTTCCAGTCGAGGAGGAAAGGAGGGCCCACGACCAGATTGAGAGGCTTCCAGTTGCACAACGGGAAGGAGCTTGGAAAAAATACTTCGCCACCCATCGCCATGACGTCAGCAGGCTAGTTCTCGGGCGTCTCCCCGATCGCTCGGTAGGTTTAACCTTGCGAGATTACACAGGTAAGGTTCGAATCATCCTGGCTGTGCAGCCCGACGGCACGCCCGTCCTTCAATTCTTGAATGACGCGGGCACAGTCATCAGAGAGCTCTCTTCAACAGGAATAGCTCCCCGCTAACGGCGTAGCGTTTGTCTAATGGCGCGAATCCGGTTCATCCTAAACGCTGTGCGACTACTGAGGATGTGGTTCGCGGCATGGACTGATCGGAAGTTCAGCTTGCCACTTCCAGTGAGGCGTATCCCACAGCTTGCATCGCCCCGCTCAATTTCGGAGTGGCGCGTGATTCAGGATCAATCCGAAACTGAAGAGCAGAGGGTTGGCAACAGGGCCACGGTAAACGCTATCCGACATATCATTCCTTTTCCAAGAAACGCTTCCGACGGGACGCCATCAATAGGGACTCAGTCCGATCCCCGTGCGCTCAAAGACGGTTTGCGGTAAGTACCTGGATTCGTTACCATCGAGCACATGGCGATCCAGCGGATGGAGCACGTCGGCATCGTGGTTGACGACCTCTCGGCCGCAACCGAGTTCTTCGTCGAACTCGGACTCGAGCTGCAGGGCGAAGGGCCAGTCGAGGGCCCCTGGGTGGACCGCGTCGTGGGGCTCGAAGGCGTCCGGGCAGAGATCGCGATGCTGCAGACACCGGACGGCCACGGACGACTCGAGCTGACGAAATTCCACACCCCGTCAACCCAGGGCGGCGACCGGCACGCGCCGGCGAACACACCGGGCATCCGCCATGTCGCATTCGCCGTCGAAGACATCGACGCCGTCGTCGCCGGCCTGCGAGCCCGCGGCGCTGAGCTCGTCGGCGAGCTGGGGCGCTACGAGGATAGCTACCGGCTCTGCTACGTCAGCGGCCCCGAGGGTATCATCGTCGAACTGGCAGAGCGGATCGGCTGACGGGTCCGGTCCGCCGTCGACCCCCGACCCAATCGAGCGTCCGACTAGTGTTCCGGAAGCGCATCCTGTGCGGTTCTTGAGGTGCGAGTGAGGAATGGCACTGAACTCCAGCATAGCTAGATCCAGGGTTGGTCTCGGCAATCTACCGCTCGCTCAAACGGATCAAATCCGATTTCTATCATGTCAGCACGGGCGCTTGTGTAACGAATCGACGGCGTAGCGTTTGCCGATCGTGTCCGGGTGGTCGGCGATCTGGAAGTTGAGCCAAGGTGAAACGGCGAACCCCGCAAATGGCGGTGCGCCTCAAATCCATGACCGACGGCGCAGCGTTTACCCAGTGGCCTGTAAAGTCCCATTACCGGAAATGCCCGCGGCCGCGCCAACAGGTCGCAGAGCCGGTTCTGTCATAACGTTGGTCCCTCCGGTTCTTAACTGGTTGATCACGAATCGAGGAGCGCTTCCAACGACTGCATGCGAACTTGCAGTCTCGGAGAATCTTATGGAGCAGTCCAGGCCCGATGGTTTCACCTGAGTGAATCCGGGCGACCGTGGCGCGCCCGTCTTCGAGTCGCATAATAATGGATGGCTGCCGCGAATACCTGCAACTGCGAACTCTGCTCGTTTTAGTGCCGAGATCGGATGCTCTCCCATAAGACGGAGAGCCCTGCTCATGCGGCAATCGTGATCCGCTGAATGCCTATGAATTCCAGCGATTACGCCGGCGCAACTCCTTCAGAAACTCTGCCGCAATCGTCGGTGCCGCGCCGCGCAAATCATGTCCTTTCCCCGCCACCGCGAACAAGCGCGTGCCCGCTGGAATCAGACTAACCGCAGATTCCATTTCCGCAATCGACCCAAACGGATCGCGCTCGCCATGCACGAACAGGCATGGCACCCGCAGGGCAGGGAAGTGCGCCGTCCGCAAACTCTCCGGCTTATTAGGCGAATGTAGCGGATATGAGAGCAGCAACAATCCCGTCACCAGCAAAGGATTCTCGGCAACCAGCATCGAACTCTGCCGCCCGCCATACGAGTGCCCGCCTAGAAAAACGCGCCCTGGAAACATCAATTGCATCAACTCCACCGCATGCCGCAAACCTTCGCGATCGCTCGCCGCCGCTGCTGGGAATGGCGGCCCTTTCGGTTGCTTCTGTCGAAATGGCAGATGGCACCGCAGCACCGCCACGCCGGCCTCCGCCAGCAAACGCGCGACCGCCACCAGCAGCGGAGCATCCGCGTTCGATCCCGCGCCATGCGTCAGCACCAACGCGTCGCGGGTCTCGCCCGCGGGTCTGTGCAGTGTTCCCGATACCGGCGGCTCTGTCTGAGACGATTCGATATACTCCATAAGCTCCATGCCTTTCGCTATTCTGGAGTTTTCCATGAAATTTCGCCATGCCATGTGCAACGAAGCGTTCGAGCACACGCCGTTCGCCGAATCCTGTCGCACGCTCCGGACCGTCGGCTATACCGGCATTGAAATTGCCCCTTTCACACTAATTGAAGATCCGCGCGATTTCACCGCCGCCCAACGGCGCGATTGCCGCCAAACCATCACCGACGAAGGCCTCGATTTCGTCGGCCTGCATTGGATCATGATGAGTCCGAAAGGCCTGCACGCCACCACTCCCGATTCCGCCGTCCGCGCGCGGAGTTGGGATCACGTCGCGCACTTGATCGATCTCTGTGCCGATCTCGGCGACGACGGCGTCATCGTCTTCGGCTCTCCCAAGCAGCGCTCCAGCACCGGCGGCATGAGCGCGGCAGACGCCACCCGCCACTACATAGATGGATTCGCGAAGCTCGCCCCGCGCGCCATCGAGCGCGGCGTCACCCTGCTCGTCGAGCCGCTCTCGCCCGGGCAGTCGGACGTCGTAACCTCGCTCGATGAAGCCGCCGCCATCGTGAAACAAATCGACAGCCCCGGCGTGCGTACCATGTTCGACGTGCACAACGCCGTCGATGAGACCGAAGATCACTGCGCACTCATCGAAAGACACTTTTCGCTGATCCGCCATGTGCACGTCAACGAAATGGATGGACGTGCGCCCGGCACCGGCGACTACGATTTCCGGGGTCTGCTCGAAACGCTTGCCCGCCTGAATTACCAGCACTGGGTTTCGCTGGAGGTTTTCGACTTCAAACCCAGTCCGGCGGCTGTCGCCGAGTTATCACTGCGTTTTCTCGAATCGGAAAGTCTTCAACTCGCATGAATAAATTCGTGGTCACCGGCGGCGCCGGGTTCATCGGCTCAGCTCTGGTCCGAGGCCTTCTGGAGCAAGGCGCGGACACTGTCGTAGTCATCGACAACCTGCTTACCGGTCACTTGAAAAATCTCGACGGGATCGCCGGAAATGTCGAACTTCACGGCCATGACATCCGCAGTTACGATCAGATCGCGTCGTTGATGCGCGGCGCCGACGTCGTGTTCCACGAAGCCGCAATACCTTCCGTGCCGCGATCCATCGATGAGCCCGCACCCTCTCACGAAGCCAATATCGATGGCACTTTCAACGTGCTGCGCGCCTGCGCTGAAGCTGGCGTGCGCCGGGTGATCTACGCCGCCAGCAGCTCCGCCTACGGCGATTCGGATTTGCTACCGAAGGTCGAGACCATGATTCCGCGGCCCAAATCGCCCTACGCCGTGCAGAAACTGACCGGTGAATACTACATGAGTGTCTTTGCGTCCTGTTTCGGACTCGAAACCGTGAGCCTTCGGTACTTCAATGTCTACGGCCCGCGCCAGGACCCAGGCAGCGCTTATTCGGGTGTTCTTTCGCTCTTCATCAAGTGCATTCTCGCGAGACAGGCCCCAACCATTTTCGGTGATGGCGAGCACTCTCGCGATTTCACTTTCGTCGAGGATGTCGTCGCGTTGAATCTGAAAGCCGCACAAGCGGAAAACGTCTCCGGTAATATGTACAACGGCGGCAACGGTGGGCGCATCACGCTGAACGAAGCGTGGCGTCTGCTTCAGAAATTCGAAGGCGTCGACTTACCCGCCAACTATGCCGAGCCGCGCGCAGGCGATGTTCGCGATTCACAAGCCGACACCACATTAGCTGTTCGAGACCTGGGTCACGCGCCGCAATTTACCTTTGAGGAAGGGCTGCGCCGCACATTGGACTGGTATCGCAACGGCGTTTAACCGCATGTGGATCGGCCCACTCACTTTGGTCGCCGCGAGAACAATCTTGCTCGTAATCGGCCAAGCAATCGTCGCCGGAATTTATCTACTGCGTCGCCATCCTTCTCCGTGGCGCCGCCTCGCCATGGTGGACCTTTTCGGCACTTTTGCCGATATCGGTTGATTGCTACTAATGCGCTTCTCCTTGAAGCGTGAAGGCTTGCGCATACCCGATCTTCTCGGCCCCTTCAAGTTCCGGCGCGGCCATGACCTTCTGCTCGGTCTTCGCTACGTCCTGATCCTGATGCCCACATTCTTTTTCGGAAGCGTACTCAGCGGCCTAGTCGTCTACGGTTCACCCGGTTCTGCATCTCGGTCCTGGTGAATTGTACGGTCGTCACCTACCGCTCTGGGCCTTGATCTACAGTGTTAGTGCCTGGTAGATCATCTGGTCCGCCACGGAAGAAACAACTTATCAGGGCTACGTCTTCCTCGGCTGGAAACGCTCTCAGGCCGCCCCTGGCTGGCGTTGATGATAGTCGGCCTTTGGTGGCTCTACAAGATAGCGCCTTTCCGCTGATTCTCGATTGGCGCTACATCGTGTGGCGCTTCGGGCGCGTTCCTGCCCCGGCGTGATCGTTGCCATACTCCTCTACCGGAGAACTCGCCGCCTCGCCCCGCTCATCATTTCCCACTGGCCCATCGACATCGTCGCCGCCGGTGCCACGCTAATGGGAAACGCCAAACCGCTCTTGATAGCATTGGTTATGTTCTTCCGCGCTATCGCTTTTTCCGCGATACTTGTGACCGCCGTGCAAGCTGAATCATTTTCGCACCTGACCGATCGCTATTTTGACGAGTGCTACTTCCTCTTCGCGCCCACCACCGGCACCGCCACCGGATTTCATCAATACGACACCAAGCTCGAAGATTATTCGCGCGCCTCCGTCGACGCCGAAGTCGCCTCTTTGCGCAAGTTCGAAACCGATTTCGTCAAGGCTCCGGCCTCACCCGACCGCGATCTAATTCTCGCCAACATTCGTGGCACCCTCGTCCAGTTGGAATCCATCCGCGGATGGGAACACAATCCCGATTTTTATTCCAGCGGCCTCAGCGGCAGCATCTTCACCATCATGAGCCGCACGTTCGCGCCTCCGGCTGATCGCCTGAGATCCGTGATCGCGCGCGAAAAACAAGCGCCGCAGGTATTTTCAGCCGCGCGCGCCAATATAAAAAATCCTCCGCGAATTTTTACTGAAGTCGCGCTCGAACAGCTTCCAGGAATCGTCGGCTTCTTCGAAAAAGACGTGCCGCTCGCATTCACCAAAGTCACCGACAAAGCCCTGCTCGACGATTTTCACCACGCCAATCAGGCGGTTATTAAACTCCTGAACGACTATCGCCAATATCTGCAATCCGATGTTCTGCCGCGCTCCAACGGGGATTTCCGCATAGGCGCCGAGAACTTCCGCAAGCGTCTGCTCTACGACGAGATGGTAGATACCCCGCTCGACAAGCTTCTCGACATCGGCTACGCTAACCTTCGTCTGAATCAAGAGCGTTTCCGCAAAGTGGCGGCTCAGATCGATCCCAAGCGGCCTCCGCGGCAAATTCTCGAAGAAGCGGAGAAGGATCATCCAGCACCCGGAAAACTGCTGCAAGCCTTTCGCGATGTGCTCGGCGGATTGCAAAACTTCATCAATGCCAAGAAAATCATCACCATTCCGTCACCGGTGCTCCCGATTCTCGAAGAAACACCGCCGTTCGCTCGCGCCCTCACATTTGCTTCAATGGATACACCGGGCGCGTATGAAAAAGTAGCCAAAGAAGCGTTCTTCAACGTCACGCTTCCGGAATCAAGCTGGAAGCCACGGCAGGTTGAGGAGCACATGGCCGCCTTCAATCGCGGCGTCATCATCAGCACTGCCATTCACGAAGCCTACCCCGGTCACTATGTCCAGTTTCTTTGGATGCAGCACGTAAATTCGAAAGTTCGCAAACTGCTTGGGGCTGCATCGAACGCCGAAGGCTGGGCGCACTACTGCGAGCAGATGATGCTCGATGAAGGTTACGGCAATGGTGATTTGAAGCTGCGCCTGGGCCAGTTGCAGGACGCTCTGTTGCGCAACGCCCGCTTCATCGTCGGCATCGAGATGCATACCGGCAAAATGACCTTCGAACAAGGCATTGATTTCTTCGTGAAGGAAGGCTACCAAACCCACGCCATCGGCGAGCGCGAAACCAAACGCGGAACGTCCGATCCGACGTATCTCTACTACACCCTCGGGAAACTGGAAATTTTAAAGTTGCGCGAGGACTATCGCAAAATGAAGGGCAACGTCTTTATTCTTCAGGAGTTCCACAATAAATTCATGGAGCAAGGTTTCCCGCCCATCAAAATTGTGCGCCAGGCCATGCTCGGCAACGATAGTCCAGTGCTCTGACCCACGGCAGCCCGTGTGTCACCATCATTAAGAGGATGTTCAGATTTTGAAAGTATCAAAAACCGCATTTGTTTTAGATGTCGTTCTCATTGCATTTAGCGTGTCGTGTTCCCGCAATGACGCCGCCCCACAAACCAGTGCCCCGCCGCCCGTCGCCGTGCGCGCCGTGGCCGCGCGCGCTGTTGATGTGCCTCTGGAAGTGGCGGCTATCGGTAACGTTGAAGCGGTGTCAACGGTGGACGTGAAGCCGCGATTGACCGGACCTATCCTGAAAGTGCTTTTCCAGGAAGGGCAGGACGTCAGCGAAGGCACTCTGCTATTCGAGCTCGATTCCCAGCCGCTTCTCCGCCAAATCACTGAGCTCGAAGCCAATCTGGCCCGCGATACTGCCAATGAAAAACAAGCTCGCGCCAATATCGCCAAGGATCACGCGACTCTAAAGAACGCGCAGTCCATCGCCGCGCGCGGCCTGCAGCTAGCGAAAGAAGGAATTTTTTCGCGCGAGCAAACCGAGCAGGTCGTCTCCGCCGCCGATTCCGCCAAAGCTTCCCTCGATGCCGATCAAGCCGCTGTAGAAAGCGCCCAGGCCGCCATGAAAGCCGATAGCGCACGGGTCGCCGAGACTCGCTTGCAGCTCACCTACACCAAGATTTACGCGCCGATTTCAGGCCGTACCGGCGCAATCCCCGTCAAAGAAGGCAATGTCGCCAAGGAGAATGACACCACTCTCGTAACGCTCCTTCAAGTAAATCCAGTCTACGTTTCATTCTCGATTCCTGAAAACCTCCTCGCCGAAGTTCGGAGGCACAACGTCGGTCATCCGCTCGCTGTTTCCGCGGTGACCGCGGACGGCTCGACAGTCACCGGCAGCCTTCACTTCATTGACAGTTCGGTCGACACAACCACCGGCACCATCAAGCTCAAAGCGTCGTTCGACAACGCGGCCCGAAAGCTCTGGCCCGGTCAGTTCGTGAACGTGCGCGCCCAGCTAATGATCGAGCACGACCGCATTTCAATTCCTTCCCGAACGGTGCAAACCGGTCCGCGCGGTAAATACGTCTGGGTGATGAATCACGACACTACCGTGTCCATGCGCGTCGTCAATATCCTGCGCAACTACACCACGCCGGAGACTGGTGAACAGGCAATTGTCGGAGCAGGTTTGCGACCCGGCGAGATGGTAATTTCCGAGGGCCAGATGCG
>JANYJA010000087.1 GCA_025358575.1 Terriglobia bacterium | reverse complement strand
AACCCTTCCAGACGCGGCAGGAATTCGTCGTCGAAGTATTCTATGGCTAATTCACGCAAACTCTGCTGGGTGCCGGCGTCAAAATTTTCAAAACCGGGTACTTCCTCAGCTATTTCGGCTATCATTTCGTGCAAATATTCTGCGTGAGTCATTCTTAGCAGGATGCTGAAAAACGGCACTCGAAGTAACTTTTTGAGGGTTTCGAGCGCCTGGGTAGCAGATGAGAGGAAACGACAGGCAGCAATCGGCGATGTTCAGTTATTTGTCGCCGGAGGAGCGGGTTCCAGCGGAGCATCCCTTGCGACGTGTGCGGCGGATGGTGGACACGGCGCTGGAGGCGATGTCGGGGGATTTTGACGCTCTGTATTCGGTAACGGGACGGCCGTCGATAGCGCCGGAGAAACTGCTGCGGGCGCTGCTGTTGCAGATCCTCTACACGGTGCGCAGCGAGCGGATGCTGATGGAGCAATTGGCCTACAATCTGCTTTTCCGCTGGTTTGTGGGGCTGAACATGGATGAGCCGGTGTGGGTGCCGACCGTGTTTACGAAGAACCGCGACCGGCTGCTGGACGGGGACATTGCGCGTCAGTTTTTCCTGCGCGTTCTGGATCAGGCGCGCGCCGCCGAGTTGCTGTCGGACGAGCACTTCAGCGTGGACGGCACCCTGATCGAAGCCTGGGCAAGTCAGAAAAGTTTTCAGCGCAAAGACGGGCCTCCGCCACCGCCGGCCGACGATCCGGGTAACCCGACGATCGACTTCCGTGGGGAGCGGCGCAGGAACGAAACGCATGAATCGACCACGGACGCGGACGCACGGCTGGCGCGTAAAAGCGGAGGGCACGAATCGAAGCCCGCCTATTGCGGCAACGCATTGATCGAAAACCGCCATGGCCTGGTGGTGGACACGGAACTGTTTCAGTGCAACGGCACGGCGGAGCGCGATGCGGCGTTGGTGATGACGGAGCGGATCGAAGGCGCGCAACGGGTTACGGTGGGTGCCGACAAGGGTTACGACACCCACGACTTCGTCGAGGAAATGCGGAATCTGAATGCGACACCGCACGTGTCGCAGAACATCAACCGCCCGGGTGGAAGCGCTATCGACGGACGCACGACGCGACATCCTGGATATGAAGTCAGCCAGATCCGGCGCAAACGGATCGAGGAAGTTTTCGGCTGGATGAAGACTGTAGGAACGCTGCGCAAAACCAGACACCGAGGGGTGCGTCGCGTCGGATGGGTTTTCACGTTCACGGCGGCCGCTTACAACCTGGTCAGAATGCGGAAACTGATCGGTTTGCCGGTTCAGACCGCGTAAGTCCGGGGATACGTGTGTCTGAACGCCGAAAAAATGGGCGTTTTGGCTGCGTATCCCCCCACAACGACCCTCTGACAACCCTCTAAAATCAAGCAAGAACGCGAATCGCGAAGGCGGAGTTACTTCGCCGCCGTGGTTTTTCCGCATCCTGCTCACCTAAACGAATAGGAACTATGCCCATGAAGAATCCACCCCACCCCGGCGATTTCATACGGACGGAGATCATTGAAGCGGCTGGCTTGACCGTTACGGCAGCCGCGGACGCGTTAGACGTTTCGCGCCCTGCCCTGTCCAGCTTGCTGAACAGCAAAGCCGATCTATCCGGGGACATGGCGCTCCGAATCGAGAAGGCTTTCGGCGTGAGAATGGAAACCCTGATGCGGATGCAATCGGCTTACGACATTGCCAGGACTCGCAGCCGGGAGAATGAAATCCGGGTGCGCCGCTTCCACCCCCGCGAGGCGCACCCGTAATGGTTATGGCCCCATGTCTTCCTGAATGGCTCAAAGACTTCGCGCCGGTTGTCGTTTCATGGCTATCTTGGCAGAATGCCGATCTACGCCGCCTTTCGTGAACTCCTGATTGCGTCGCCGGAGAAAAGCGACCGACGGAATTAAAGCGACAAATCGGTGTCCACCACACCGCCAGAAATCCCGTGCCACCCAAAAAGGGGTGCCCGGCGAACCGCCCGAAGTGCCGCGAGGTTTCACAATCGGTCATTTGTGCAACGCTGGCCACAGCATTGCTCCTTCTCTGCCCGTATGCTAAAAGCAGAGGGCATGGACGACGCGCCAATCACAATCCGCAAGTACACCGACTTTGACGAAATCAAAGCGGACGAGTACCGCTATTGGCAAAGCCGTCCCCCGCATGAACGTTTGGACGCGGTGGAAGAAATGATAGAAACGGCCTATGCCCTCAAGGGCTGGAAGATTGAGCCTGATGTACCACGACTACAAAGACCTTTTGTCCACCTTCCAGTTCCGTGGCGTTAAATACCTCGTTGTGGGCGGCTTTGCCGTTATCTACCACTCGCAGCCGCGCTTTACGAAGGACATGGACCTGTTCATAAAAGCGGACCCTGAAAACGCAAAGGCGACCTATGCCGCTCTTGCGGATTTCGGCGCACCGCTCCAAAGTGTCCGCCCGGAAGATTTCGCCGACCGCAACAG
>JANYJA010000071.1 GCA_025358575.1 Terriglobia bacterium | reverse complement strand
AATGCGGCTCTCGCCGAGGCCGCGCGTGTGGGCGTCACGTCGATTGACGACATCACGCTGTGGCCTCATTATCCCGTCTACCAGCGCTTTCACGATGCCGGAAAATTAACCGTGCACATATATTCGCGCACGCCGTTATCCGACTGGAAGCGCCAGGAGGAAATGATCGGTCGGCAAGGGGTAGGCGACGATTGGCTTCGTTTTGGCGGATTGAAAGCCTTCTTGGATGGGTCGCTCGGTTCCACAACCGCGCTCTTCTTCGATCCCTTCGCCGACGCGCGCAACACGTCGGGCCTGATGGGCAGCGACAACCTGCCCGAAGGCAAGCTGCGCGACCGGATGCTCGAAGCCGACCGCGCCGGAATGCAATGTTCCGTCCACGCCATAGGCGACCGTGCAAATTCCACGGTGCTGAATTATTTCGAAGAAATCGCGCAAAGGAACGGGCCCCGCGATCGCCGCTTCCGCATCGAGCACGCGCAGCATCTGTCGCCGATGGACATTCCCAGGTTCGCGAAGCTCGGCGTGATTGCGTCGATGCAGCCGTACCACGCCATCGACGATGGGCGCTGGGCCGAAAGGCGCATCGGCCACCAGCGCGCCCTCACCACTTATGCTTTTCGCTCACTGCTGGATGCGGGCGCGAAGGTTGTCTTCGGCAGCGATTGGACTGTTGCGCCACTCTCGCCGCTCCTGGGAATCTACGCCGCCGTCACGCGTGAGACTCTCGACGGCAAGAATCCGCACGGCTGGATTCCGGAACAGAAAATTACCGTGGAAGAAGCCGTGCGCGCCTACACATCGACGGGCGCCTACGCAGAGTTCGCCGAGCGCGAAAAGGGGACGCTGGAAGCCGGAAAGCTTGCCGACATCGTGGTCCTTTCGCAGGATATTTTTCAGATTGCCCCAGACGATATTCCGAAAACGAAAGTGCTGCATACGCTGGCGGGCGGGAAATTGCTGTACTAATCGTAGGAAATATCGGCAACCAGCCGGGGTCCTTGACTTACATGCATTTCGAGCGCCCGCTTCTACTTCCGCTGCTTGCCGCCGCTGCTTTTGGGCAACAGGGTAGCTATTCGTTCACAGGGCAGCTCATGCTCGACAACGGTCTGCCGGTCGCCAATGCGGAAGTTGGCGTCACCTTGAATGGATGGAATGATGGTACCGACCCCGTCCTCACAAACGCCCAGGGACGTTTCGCATTTAGCGGACTGCCCGCCGGGGCGTACATTCTGACCGCGCACCGCAACGATCTTGGATTTTTCTTCTGGGGTCAGACGCCGCAGCAGGGGCGAGTGGCTCGCTCAATCTCAATAAGAAGTTTCCGCGCCAGGACATCGTGTTTCGCATCGCGCGCTTCGGCTCAATCTTCGGCACTGTTCGAGATCCAGCCGGAAATCCAATGCCGAACATGGGTAGACGCGGCGCGGCGTTCGTGGGGAAACGGGAAGGCCGCCATCCAGATTGAAGGCAACACTGCTACTGACGACTTGGGTCGGGTTCGCATCTCTTCGATGCCTCGCGGGCGCTACGGCATTTGCGCGTCGGCTCTGCAGGGCGGCGAATCCGCGCCACCTGTGGGCTATGCGACATTTGGGCAAAAATCGCGGCAAGTGTACGCCGAAACTTGCCTTCCGGACGCGGGCTCGAAAGCGCTGTTGAACGTAATCCCGGTCCACAACCTGGAGATTGACTTAGTATTTGCTCTGCAATACCGGTTACAGTCAGCGGCAAGGTAACGAATTTGGCCGATATTCAAAGCGTTGCGGTGCAGATTCAACCGATTGGGCAATCCGGCACTAGACACAACCTCTCCGGGACGACCATGGGTGAAATGCATACGTTTGAAATCCAAAATGTGCTGCCAGGAAGATATTGGGTGGTCACGCAAGATCTACAAATGAACACAGCGTGCAGAACCAATACTACTTCGCGCGTGTTCCGCTAATCCGAGCTGCGCGCACAAGCCGCGGATCAAAATCTGCGCAACACCGCAAATCAAATCACGCGCGATGTCCAGGTGGGATGGCTCAATGCCAGCAACGCCTACCAGCGGCTTGCGTTAACCGCGGAATTGCTTGCTCAGGCTACTTTGGCTCTCGATCTTGCGCGGACGCGCTGTGATCTGGGTCTCAGTTCCATCGTTGAACTTAGCCAAGCGCAGCTTAACCAAACCAGCGCGCAGGTCACCGACGCCAGCGCCCGCTATGACTATCAACTGCAGCGCAGCGTGCTCGATTATCAAACCGGCTTACGACGATAAACCGAGTTTTAGGCCGTACTTGACGGATGCGCGCGGGATTTACGATCACGTTCCTCTTCGCACAGCTTACCATCGACAAACTGTTGCGGTCACAGACCACTGTCCGACTATAGTGTCTTTTGTTCTTAATCACTTACGTTTTATCTAGCTCGGACTGGGTTTCGTAATGGTGGTAGCTTGTTGTCGGGAAGAGCTGTTGAACAGCACTCCACAGAACTGAACATTGTGTTCGGCACTTTCTTTTCAATGTGGGAGCGTAGATGGAGGAATCAGGGAGTCCGAAGACGCGAGCCCACCAAGTGCAATTGGTGCTTGACAAAGTTTACATGGACATAACCGCCGGAGAGCTTAAGTCAAGCGTGGCAGATTTTGTCAAGCTGATTCAAGTGTCTGGGGAGTTAATGCCGGATGACGATTCCGACCGGGTGACGGTTGAATGGGTGGAGACGATCGAGGTAGAACTCGTAAACGGGTAATTCTGTATAATGCGCTCTCATCGCAGCGCGCTTTTCACCGAAGTACGGCAAGATTCAAAGGTTTCTCGGGCCCCATCGGATCGGGAAAGAGTCAGGCCCTGTGCCAGGAAGCAATCAAGTTAAGCTATTTGAACCCCGGCCGAATGGGGCTGCTTGGCGCTCCTACATATCCGATGTTGCGGGATGCAACCCAGACTTCGCTGTTTGAAGTGCTCTACGGGAACGCCATTCCGTTCACGATGAATAAGTCAGAAAACATTTTAACGATGACGGACACAGGGTCCCGAATACTGTTCCGGCCAGTTGATGATTTTGAAAGGCTGCGGGGAACGAACTTGGCTTGGTTTGGCCTGGACGAACTGACTTACGCGCACGAAGGGGCCTGGTTGCGGCTAGAAGGGCGACTTCGGGATCCAAAGGCTTCGCGGTTGTGCGGATTCGCTGTTTGGACACCGAAGGGCTACGACTGGGTCTATCGCAAATTTGTTTCAGAGAGAGCGGCCGGTTATGAGACGGTAATCGCCAAAGCGTTTGAGAACAAGCACTTGTTGGAGCAGGTACCCGACTTCTACGATCGACTGAGGCATAGCTACGACGAAAGCTTCTATCCGCAGGAGGTCTTGGGTTCCTATCTGAATATGAGTGGCGGATTGGTGTACCCGTCATTTGATCGCGAGTTGCATGTGGGACGGCTTGAAACGGAGGCGTCCATGCCACTGAGGTGGGCGCTCGATTTTAACGTGGATCCGATGAGTTCAGTCGTGGTGCAAACGAAGGCCGCATCGGTCCGAGTGCTAGGGGAAATTGTCATCCGGCGGGCCACGACGGAACAGGCCTGTCATGAGTTTGTGAGCCGGTTCGGAGGTTTGGGCTGCGAGGTGATCGTGTACGGCGACGCTTCGGGACACAGCATGAAGACGTCGGGTGCTTCGGACTACGAAATGGTCCGCGATTACCTGAGGATGAACTACCGAGGGCGCGTTCAGTTCGATACGGGAAAAGCGAACCCGCCGATTCGGGATCGGGTGAACGCAATGAATGCCAAGCTCAGAAATCAAGCTGGCGAAGTAGACCTGATGTTGGATGCAAGCTGCGTGGAATTGATTAAGGACTTTGAGCAGGTGTCTTACAAGCAGGACAGCATGGAAGTCGATAAAGATCGAGACCGACGGCGAACTCACCTATCGGACGCACTGGGATATTTAGTGTGGCAGCAGTTCAAGCCACTCGCAAAAATAGGGGCACAATCGAACCGGCTGTTCTAGGAGAGCTGAAGCAAGCTATGCATCATATTGAGCAAGAACATCCTGAATACCGGGAAAACCAGGCGATGTGGCGGCGGTACAAGCACCTGTATGCCGGGGGAGAAGAACTGCGCCGGCGGGCTTCCGATTACTTAACCCGCAGGAGTAAAGAGCCACCGGACGTGTACTTCGAACGGCTGACTCACGTTTTCTACGAAAACTATATCGGGACGATTATCGACTGGTACGGCGCGACGCTGATGCGGCGGGAAGCAGTGCTGCAGTTTGACGGGAACAATGAAGCAGGGAAGACGTTCTTCGCTACCTTCGTCAAAGACTGTGACCTTCGCGGGACCACGTTGGCTGAGTTCTTCAAGAGGCAACTTACCAACACGCTGATCTTCGGAAGCTCGTACACGGCTGTGGAGTTTCCTCGGATGACGGAGCCAGCCGCGAGCCGAGCTGAGGAGGATGCCAAGGGGCGTTCTCGAGGTTATCTGGTGGAATATTCGCCAGAACAAGTGATCAATTGGGCGCGGGACGTGCGCGGCAACTTGGAGTGGATTGTTATTCGGACGGCAGACCGGCGGCAAGACAATATCAATGACCGCGAATGGAAGCGAGAATCGCGCTGGCTGGTTTATGACCGCGAAAACTACCAGATTTATCGCCGAGAAGAGAGCGAAACAGGGTCTGGACCGGCGATTGAGTTAGTCGACAGCGGCCGGCACGGGCTTGCGGATCAACACCGAGTTCCAGTGTTCGAACTTAGAGTCAGCGACGGCATGTGGCTGATGAATAAGGCGGCGCTTCTCCAACTGGAGCACTTTAACAAATCAAACGCGCTTTCGTGGGCATTGACTATGGGGCTTTTCGCGACGCCGGTAATCTATTCCGACCGGGAGTGGAATCAGATCACTGGAGAATCCTATTACATACAACTGGGTCCCAACGATCGATTCGGATGGGCTGAGCCTGAGGGTCATGTTCACCAGATCGCGGCCGATAACTTATCGAGACTAAAGGACGAGATTTACCGGGTCTGTTATTTGCTGAATCAAGCTAGCTCGCAGTCTTCGAATCAACAGCAATCGGGTATCAGCAAGCAGCGGGATTTCAGCATCACCCAAGAAATTCTGCGCGCTTACGGTGACGCCGTGAAGGATGTGATGCGGCAGGTGTTGGAGTCGGTCGAATGGGCGCGCAAGGACGGCCTCGAGATTGACGTGTCTGGACTGGACGAATTCGACATTGGGGATTTCAGTTCGGAGCTGAGCGATGCGAAGAATCTCCTCGCGCTAGGGATCGGCTCGGAAACGCTGAAGCAGCAGATATTTAAGCGGATTGCGCTCAAGTATCTATGCGACGTGCGGCAAGACGTCAAGAACAAAATTGTCTCTGAGATTGACGCCTCGTTTGTGGGAGGCGGGCAGTAAGTGACAGGGGAGGAGAGCATGGCGCAGAACGACGGGACAGTGGATGTGCAGGCGCTGGTAAAAGAGGCGATACAGGAATACGCGCGGCAAGATATATCCAGGAAAGAGCCGGCGTATAAGGCTGAGCTGGTGGAAGAGCGGCGCAAGCGTGAACAGCTTGAAAAGCGTTTGAACGAGATGGCGGAGGAGAACAAGCGCAACCGGAAGATTGCGGCCGAAGCCGAGCGAGGCTCGAGCATTCGCTCAGAGCTACAGCAACTTGGAGTGACCAAGGTAGATCTGGCTTTCAAAGCCGTGCAGGACGAAATCTACCGGGGTGAGGATGGAAGGCTCGTCGCAAAGGGGGACCAAGGTGAAATCAGCGCCAAGGAATACCTGACGGGCTTCGTGAATGAGAATCCGGAATTTCTTCCAGCAAGAATCGCTGGCGGTTCTGGATTCACGGCCCCAGCTAAAACGCAATCCGGAGGTGGGCCTGTGGACATAGACAAAATTAGCCCTTCCATGAGCAGAGACGAATTGGAACGGGTGCGGCAAGAGATTTTGCGGGTTGCTTCTCAGACGTTGAGAAGTGTGTAGCGACGAGCGAGAGGCCAGACTTCTTGCAATTGACTAAGGAAAAAGACGGAGAAAAATGCCAATAATTACTTCAGCAAACGTAGCGAACGCGATCGTTAAACTGGTAGCGGCCGACGCTTTGCCCGCACTGGTTGGGAATTTGGTGATGGGGAACCTGGTGAACCGCGACTATGAGCCGACGCTGGCGCAGGCCGGTGATACGGTGAATGTGCCGATTCCACCCACCCTGGTGGCGAACAACATAGCGGAGGGCGGCACAGTTCAGACGCAGAACCCGAACCTGGGCAACGCGCAGATTGTGCTAAACACCCATGCGGAAGCGACGTTTCAGATTCCAGATATCACGAAAGTTTTGGCGGTTCCGGATCTGTTAAAAGTCTATATGCAGCCGGCTGTGGTTGCAATCGCGGAACGCATTGAGAGCGACCTGCTAAATCTCTATGCGGGTTTCACCGCAAACTCTCCGGTCGGTGCGGCCGGAACCGTGATTAACGAGTCGATTCTTGACCTAGCGGAGACCGCATTGTTCTCAGCGAAGGTTCCAGCGGCTGAACCGAAATTTTTGGTAGTGGACGCGAACACTTATTCGCAGATGCGCCAGATTTCGCGATTCAGCGAATTCCAGACAGCGGGCGAGGCTGGACTGCGTACCTTGATTGATGGAACCATCGGCAAAATCAAAGACTTCTACGTCTTTCGTTCACAGTTCGTTGCGAAAACAGGCAGTGCGCCGGTGGCGACGCACAACTTGGCATTCGCGCGCAACGGTATTGGGCTAGTAGTTCGGCGTTTGCCCCAGCCACTTCCGGGAACAGGTGCCATCGCAGAGTACGCGGAACTTGGCAGCTTCGGAATGCGCGTGACTATGAGCTACCAGCCGAACACGCTGGCGCAACAGTTCACCGTTGACGTTCTCTACGGATGCGCGGTGCTTCGCAATAACTTCGGCGTCCAAGTTACCTGCTAAGTGTCATCAAGGGGCGGGCCCACAGCCCGCCCCAAAGTTAAGAGGAGACTCATCGTGGACTTACGAGCATATTACCGAAAAGTTCGTGCGCTGGAGGCTACTCTTACGGAGCGGTTCATCGTAATTGTAAGCCTGGAAACGTCGGATGGAGGCAAAGAGGGTGTTCGGACAGAGGTAGCGAAGCACGTCGCTGCAAGGACGATCGTGGAAGGTTTCGCACGTCTGGCTACTCAGGAAGAGACGGTCGCATTTGCCGAGCAAAATTTGGAAGCGCAGAGAGTTTCAGAACAATTGGCTGTCGCGAACAGAATGCAGGTGATGGTGATTCCATCAAATGAGTTGCGGGCTGCACGCCCCGCAACGAAAGAGAAAGCGTAAAAGGAGGATAGACGCATGGCGCTATTCACAGATGGACTGATGGCGTCGATCGCCGATCTGACGCTTCAAGATTCGAGCCTGATCGCAATTGCAGGCAGCGAAGGTATCGACGTTACTAACAAGCTGAGTGCCGCCCAAGATCATATTAGTGCCGACCTCGCTGCGATCTTTCAGGGGCAGCAGACAATCTACTCTCCGTTGTACGGTCAGACTCCTCTGGACACAGCCCACCTTGCGGTGACACCTGCACTCAAGCTATGGCACGTATATGAATCCTTGGCGATGTTCTACAGCGACGCATATTTTAACGAGATAAACGATCGATACCTCGCAAAGCGGAACCAGTTTCAAAGCTTGGCTAGGTGGGCAAAGAAAAACTTTGTCGATGCGGGCATCGGACTGGTGACGGACCCGCTTTTGATGGCTAGTCAGCCCGGGTTTACGTTTCAGCCAGCCTCCCAACCGGGTGGCAATTTTTATGTCTGCGTGACTTACGTCAACGTGGCTGGGGAGGAAAGCACTCCTTCGATTGTAACTTCCGTCACTGTTCCAGACGGCAATGTTTTGTTGATAGGAGCCGTGAACATGCCACCGAACTCCACGGTGTGGAACGTCTATGTGGGGACAAACCCGAGCGGTTTGAGCCTGCAGAATTCTACGCCGATCGCAGCCGGCCAGAACTGGCAGTACACCGCTATTACGGCGGTAACTGGACGGGCGCCAGGCACGGGACAGATTCCCAACTCGACGCGGCTCCTGCCCACTCGTATTCAGAGAGGCTGACATGACGAGCATAAGCAACACCCTGACAGGGAAGGTAATTCAGATTCTTACAGTTGCGCCCGGAATCGACGCGGGTGTTAGCTCGCTGGCGCAAGCGACAGGCATCGCCCCACCGCCGCAAGTAAAGATTATCACGACGCAATACACATCCGTGGAATTGGCGGAGAAGAGTCTGCATGCCAAATATCCAGCGATCCTAATTTACTGCGACAAATTGAGCAACCAACTACGAGAGAAGTTCCGGCCATTTTCAGGCAAAGCCCACGTGACCGTCGACGTGCGATTTTCGCAGGACCGGCTCGAAGGAATAGGCGACCGGTTACAACTTTATACGGAGACGGTTTGCCAGCTGCTCGACAAAGCACGCGGAGATTGGGGAAACGGCGCGTTCTACGCAGGCGGATACGAAGTAGTGTTTGAGCCGGTGCGCCAAGGCGGCCACAATTTCCTGCAAACGGGGCGGATAGGATTAGAAGTCGAGGTTAGTAAATAGAAAGCGATCAGACAATGTCATCTTATATTTCATCGAACGATAACCGCTGGTACTGCCAACTGGAGGCCGCGTATGGACAGGTAGGGAGCATTGCCGCGCAGAACCGGTTTCCGGCGGTAAAACTGACCGCGCGTCAACAACTCGAACTAGGCGAGCGTCGCGACAAAAACGGCAGCCGCACCTTTGTCGGGAATCCGCCGAACGGACGAAGGAAAACAACCTTCGACATAAAAACGTACATGACCACTCTGTCTCAGCCGGGAGCAAGCCCAGCATATGGTCCGCTATTTCAGGCGGCTATGGGAGCCCCGGGCCAGATCTTTTACGGAGCGACGTCGAGCGCGACGTCTTCGCTGACGACAATCGGATTTACCGCGCCGCACGGACTGGCTGTTCAGCAGGCCGTGCAATACAACGGCGAGCTCCGCTTTGTGGCGGCGGTTATCGATGCGTCTACAGTGCTGTTGAACGCACCGTTTTCGATCGCACCGACGGCCGGAGCATCGATTGGGCCTACCGTGACGTATGGTTTGGCAAGCGTGCTTCCGAGTGTGAGCATCTTCGATTATTGGTCACCGGCGACGGCGGTCCATCGTATCCTCTCCGGGGCGGCTATTGACAAGTTTTCGGTGAATATCAATGGAGACTACCACGAATTTCAATTCAGTGGAGTGGCGCAGGACCTTATCGACAGCACTAGCTTCAGCTCGGGATCGGGGCAACTTACGGCGTTTCCGCCAGAGCCGGCTGCGGGAAACTTCGACTACACGATTGTTGCGGGACATTTGGGCCAGGCCTGGATGGGCACGGTGGCGAACCGTTTTTACACAATCACCAGCGCGGCCGTTCAGCTTAGCAACAATCTTGACTTAAGAGCTCGGGAGTTTGGTTCGACATTGCCGCGTGCGATTTCTCCGGGACGCCGAACAGTGAGCATGGACTTAGATCTATTCGAACAAGATGACGCGGCGACCCCGGAATTGTACCAAGCGGCGCGGCAGCAGTCCCCAATTTCGGTTTCGTTTCAGCTAGGCCAATCGGCGGGACAACTTTTCGGCGTCTCGATGAACAGCGTGGTGCCGGAGGTTCCGGAGTTTGAGGATGGCGATCGCAGACTGCAATGGAAATTTCGGAATTCGCGATCACAGGGAACGGCGAACGACGAAATCGTGGTGGCGTTCGGGTGAATTCAATTTACGAGAGTTGCGTCGTGGTCATGTCGGAGCGCCAAGAGGGCGTAAGCTTCTCGATTGCGCGGATGTCATTTGCAAGGCGGATGAATCTGCTCGGAAAGATCCGGGAAATTGCGGCAAGACGAGATTTTACGCGGGCCGGAACATCGGATATCGACAAGTTGGAGGGCGCGGTGCTCTCGGCGGAGATCGACCAGGTATATGTGGAGTGGGGGCTTCGTGAGATCCATGGATTGACGATCGACGGAGCACCGGCCACGCCCGAAACACTGATTCAGAGGGGCCCGGAAGATCTGTTCCACGAGGCGCTGAAGGCAGTGAAAGCCCAGTGCGGACTAGACGAGAACGAAAGAAAAAACTAGCGGTCGCATTCCACTTTTATCGTTCCGCCCAGGCCGGCTGGGACTGCGACTCATGCCGGAAAGCCGGCCTGGAGATGAAGCGGCGTTGTTCCTGGATACCGGAAGCAAGCAAAACGCCGGTCCGGCCGGTTTGGGTTCGCAATGGAGTGGCGCTCAACACATGTCCCAGATCGGTCGTCACCGCGGAGAGCACCGGATGGTTCGAAGAGTTTCAAATCTGGCGAAAGTTTGGAAGCAGCAACTACGAACAGATGGAGGCACGGAAGCTAGAAGCATTCTTAGTGCTAGGAGCGGAACTCGAAAGAGAGCGATCGGATGACAGACAAGACAATTAATCGGCTAGCCGAAGGAATGAGCGGAAAAACTGGCGAGGATATCGGCGCGAGCCTTTCGGCAGCCATCCGTGGTGCAGCACTAGATGGGCAGCGCGATCTATCAACCGTATTCCAGCAAGCAACGAAACAAATCGGGCAACTAACAGCTACGACGCAGGTTCAGGCCGAATATCTTCTCTCTAATACACAGGCATTAGGGCAGAACACGGTGTCGAAGTCGTCGAGCTCGGGCGTCTCGGGAGGAATCGCGAGCGCCTTAAGTGGCGCGGCCTCCGGCCTATTGGGCGACACTTTGAGTCTGCTTCCGCTAATATCCGGTATCGCGAAACTATTTGGCGGTGGACCGTCTCAACCCGAACCGTTAATGCGATATATTGCTCCAGCACCAATTCAGTTTCGTGACGCCGTGAATACCGACAGTCAAAGCTCCACTGCCGACAGATTTGACGCGGCTGGCGGAAGCGGAGGCTCGCGGCCAGCGGCGCAGCAATCCAACCAGGCGATTACGATTCAGGTGAATGCAATGGACAGTAAGTCGTTCATGGACCATAGTCATGACATTGCCCACGCGGTTCGGGAGGCAATGCTCAATATGCACTCGATCAACGACGTGGTGAACGACCTCTAGCCATGATCGCCTTCCCCACTCTAAAAACCGGCGCCGTTACCCAATATCCGGCACGCCGATCCGCGCAATTCTCCAATCTCGCCTTGCGGTTTCTTGATGCGACGGAACAGCGTTACCGGCTGGCGGGAACACCCCTTCATCGCTGGGAGGTAAAACTCGATCAGCTCGACCCAAGCGAGGTAGGGGTACTGCAAACACTTTTTGTGACTCAATTGGGCGAGTTCGGCAGCTTCTCATTCACGGATCCTCTGGACGGCACGGTGTACCCCAACTGTAGTATCGACGGTGTTTTTGAGGTCGACTGGCAGGATGATTTATGGGCGCGGACATCTCTGGTGGTCAAGGAAGTGCGGACTTGACGGCGCTTGTATTCCCCCAATTATCCAGCGGCGCACTAGCGCAGTTTCCGATCCAAACAAAACGTCTAAAGCGAACTATCCTCAATCAAGCCGAAGATGGAAGCCGCATCGTCCTGGCGGATATGAATCAATCGACCATCGAGTGGGGATTGCGCTACTCTGGTCTCAGCGATGCCGAGGCGGCATCCCTAAGCCAGTTTTTTCAATCGACTGAAGGCAGTTTACAAACTTTCCTATTTGTCGACCCAACTAGTAATCTTCTTGCGCAAAGCGAGACGTTGAATCAGACAGTTTGGCAAGAGAATGCGCTCTTGACCACCCAGGGTAACATTAGCGACCCCCTCGGAACTAATAGAGCCACCCGGATCGTTAATACCAGTGCCGGAGCACTGACTCTGGCGCAGACCCTGTCAATCCCAAGCACCTTGATTTGCTGCTTCAGCGTGTATCTGCGAAGCGGTCAGGCGACCAACGTAACTTTAAGCCGGACATCAGGCGGCAACTCGGCTGCCTCAACCGTCGCGATTGCATCAGCCTGGCAGCGGAAGCTTCTTGTAGGGACTGTATTAAATGGCGGGACTTCATGCGTGTTTGCAGTAGCGATTCCCGCCGGTCTCTCGGTCGACGTGTTTGGATTGCAAGTTGATGCCCAGAGTGCCGCGTCGCAGTACGTGCAGACAAACGCTCAATCAGGTGTTTACGCGAACGCCCGGTTTCAATCCGATGTCTTGACTATTACGGCAGACGGGCCGAACCGCAATTCCTGCGCACTGTCTATTGTGACTAACGGATAATCCAATGACCCCCACTATCTACCAAGTCAAAGAGCAGACGGTTACGGACGCTCCGTTATTTTTGTTTGACTGCCAGTTAAGTGACGGCAGCACCGAACACTGGAGTACATGCGGGGTGGGCGTGGGAGCAACATTATACGCGGCTCGCGTCATTCGGCACAACTTCCTCGACATCCAAGCGGCCTCAGAGCAGGGAATCGACTCAGTTCCGCGGCTTTCGCTGGATCTTGCCAACGCAGACTCACACTTTTCTGAGATTGAGCGTAACACTGGTTTTAAGGGAGCGAAGATAACCGTTAGTTTTCTGTTCTACGACTTGCGGAATAAGATAGCCGCGAGCTCTACGGTAGTGCTCTTTCAGGGCCTAGCGAACTCACCCGATCTAATTACTGAAACTACTTTTCGCCTAGGAGCGATAAACCGTCTTTCCATGCAGCGGGTCATGCTCCCAGAGGCGCGGTTGCAGAGGCGATGCCCCTGGGACTTCCCCACATCGCCAAGTCAAAGGTCGGAAGCGGTAAGCGGCGGAACGCGAGGAAAGTATTCGCGCTATTACCGCTGTGGTTATTCGGCAGACGTAACGGGAGGCGCGGGCACGCTCAATTCCGGAGCCGCTTTTACCGATTGCAGCAAGACGCGCGCGGATTGCACGTCGCGAGGGATGTTTCAGCAAGGCCCGCTCCTCCAACCGACGGCCCGATTCGGTGGAATTGAGTTCGTTCCATCCACCATTCTGGTCCGCAGCGCCGGGGAGAAGGGGTCGCATTGGTCGCCGGTGAACCAAAACGACGCTCGGTACAATGACTTGGTCCCATTGATTTACGGCACCGCTTGGCATGCGCCCAGTATCGTATTTGCGCGTAACGACGGAAACCTGACGAGGATGGAAGTTCTCGTCGGAATGGGAACCATCCAGACCGTGTACAAGGTGCTGGTCAATGACATCGAAATTCCTATCGGCGTGAACGGTCTGAACATGACGGGGACAGGCTGGTTCAACATGATCAGCTACGGTACGCGAAACGGCAGTTTTAATCCCGACTTCAGTAATGGACCAGCGAACCCATTAGGCGACCCTTACGGATCCATGGCGTATCTCTCCGTAGTGGTGCCAAACCGGATCAGCGATGGCCGCGGGCTTCCCCGGGTGCAAGTGCTAATAGATGGACTGAAACTGCCGGAATACGCGGCTGACGGCACTGCGCTGGGAGAAAGCTTCACTAACAACCCCGCCTGGGTGATTTTAGATCTTCTGCAACGAAGCGGTTGGCAGCCCGCGGAACTGGACCTGGCCAGTTTTGCTAACACCGCGGCTTATTGCGCGACACCCATACAGACGCAGGACCTGCACGGAAATACAATAATGATTGCGCGATTTCAGTGCAACCTGGTAGTAAAAAATCGCCGTTCCGCCGGAGAGCTGTTGCGCGGCATCCGGAATTCTTCACGAATGTATTTTGCGTACACCACCGGCGGTCTGTTACAGCTGAGAATCGAAAATACCGTGGCTTTACAACAGCCTATTGCGCCTCTGGGGAGCAATGCCACGAGTCAGTTGAACGGCGGCTGGCCAGCTTACGAGTTCGGCGATGGAAGTACCGGTGTCTCGGGAATTTTGCGTGAGAACGACGGCTCATCCAGCGTGAAACTATTTTCACGCAATGCCGCGGACTCGCCCAACCGATTCAGTGTGGAATTTCAGGATGCACTCAACGAATATCAGCAGGACAGTTATTCGGTGGTCGATGCCAGCGACGTAAACCGTACAAGTCAAGAGATTCAGTCTACACTCAGCGCGTTGGGCACGCCGAACTACGACCAAGCGGCCAGGCTGCTCAAGTTTAACTTGGACCGGAGCATAAAAGGGAACTCCTTCATCGAGTTCCGGACCAGCGTTAAAGCCGTCGGTCTTTCGGCAGGCGATATTATCACCGTGACTTACTTGAAAGAAGGGCTCACGCGCCAGACATTCCGCATTCTAAAGTTGTCGCCTTCGGCAAATTTTCGTACGGCGACAATCATGGCGCAGATTCACGACGACGCTTGGTACGCGGACAGCAACGGGCAGACTTCCGGAAATTCGGGTGGAAGGCGTCAGCCGACATTCGGCATTGGGGCGCCGCGCCCGATTTCGGGCACTACATTAGACATCAACGGAAATCTCCAATTCGACGTTGTGGAAAGCTCGAGCCAGGCACTCGATGGAACTACCACGCTTCTGGTAAATGTGGGCTTCATCTCGCCAGGTGCTGTGTCGCATTCCGCGCCGAACATTCCGTTAGTCAGCCTTGCGGCAACACCGATGGCAACTGGAGGAACTTTGCCCGGAGGAGGGACTTTCTACTACGCCGTCAGCTGTGTGGATGCGACGACGCAAGAGAGCGGGCTTTCTTTTGTGATCCGCACGACGACGGGAACGACCACGCAAACAAACAGCACGATTTTGAATGGTCTTAGTTTCCCCGGCACCGCTTCCGCATTTAACGTATATCGCGGAAACGCCCCCAGCCAGATGGTCGGGGTGGCCATTAATGTCCCCCTCATGACGCAGTTTACGGACACGGGAGCGCCGCTGTCTCAAACGATTCTGCCGCCTGATCCATACTTCGATCATGCTAACTTCTATTGGCGATTGGAACTCCAGCCGGAGACTGTCGCGAATCTAGAGTCACCGACTTCCGTCGGCAATAGCACACTCGCGATGATCGCCAACGAGTATCAGAGCATGACGTTAAGAATTACCCGAGGCACCGGAGCGCTGCAAGAGCGCACGATCGTTTCGAACAGCCCGACTGTGCTTAACGTCAATCCGCCATGGGATATCACGCCCGATGGCACCAGCTTTTTCCTGGTAGCGCAGACGGGATTTCAGTTTGGGGCGACGGGTAAAGGAAACCGAATTCAGTTTCCGATTCCGAACCGCGCCGGTGCCATCATTGAGATATCAGGGCGGTCGGCTAACGCCAATGATGGCGAATGCCCGTACGAGGTTTCACCCCTCACGCGATGGATCGTCGGCGGGGCTGGCATCCGAACAACCGATGCAGCCGTGGCACCAGCACCAGTGTTCGGAGTTAGTGTAGGCGCAACGCCGGGGGGCACCTTAAACTTCGGTGCGATTGCGTTTCCAAACTTAGCCAATACAACTACGGTTTCGGCGGGAACCTTCACGCTACTCTATTACGATGAGTTGAACGCAGCGACCAATCCGCAGCTCAGCGCCGCCATTGGGGCCAGTGATACCACGCTGCAGCTTTCCAGCGCCGGCGTGGCGCTGCCAGGTTCCTTTATTCAACTGGACGGAGAGATTCTGGCCGTAACAGCGGTGACCGGCAATGGCACCCAATATCATGTGGCCAGGGCTCAGCAAACTACCTTAGCAACGGCGCACTCTATCGCGGCACCGGTCTTTCAACTATCCACGCGAATATTTGTCGTTCCTTTTGTTCGTAACTTCTTCGGTAGTCCAGCAAGCGGAAGCTGGAGTTACTCTCTCTCGCTGCCGAACGCGCGGGTGGTGAGCGCCAGTTTGTTTGTTTCGAATTCCCAGGGAGATAGCGCGATCACAACCGTGGCGTTCACCGGCACCGTGGATTTAGGTCTCCGAACGCTGTCCGGCGGGCAATACTCTTTCCAGATTGCTAGTTTCCAAGCGATTCAGACTGGCGCCGCACCGGATATCGTGATTGATTCCGGCCATGTCGTTAATGACATTTCAGCTGTTGTGAAGCAAGCGCCTACGGGTTCACCTCTCAGTTGCAACGTGAACCTCAACGGCACGCTCTATTGCACGCTTACGATTCCCGCGAACGGGCTGTCTTCACAAACGGTGCCGGGCCGGGGCCTTCCAGCATTCAAGGCCGGGGATCACCTGAGCCTCGACATTAGCGCCGTCGGAGTAACAAGTCCGGGAAGCGACCTTACGGTCTTGATCCGGGTTTGAACCATGCCAGAATCGTTATCGAAATTGCAGCCGAATCGGGATCTGCTGTGCTATTTCCAGCGTCCTTCAGCAATTGCCGCCTTAAGTTCGACGAGCACCTCCGGCTTTACCGTCTCGGGATCCTGGCGCCAGCAATTCGATTGGGCCGTGATTGAATGGAACCGCGATAACACGTTTGAGCATCCGCTCTTGCGGAACCTTCCAGACGGAGATCTCAGCGGGCTCCAACTTAGTTACCAGGAAACTCGATCAAATTGCATTTCCATGGACTCGACCCTTTACCCAACCGTCGACTGGCCCTCGTTGCGCATCTGGGCGGACCCGGGCACTGGCGAAGTGATTTATAAAGTTCCCCTGCGCTCTAACGCAACGTCCGTGGCGGGCGCGACTATCGCGGCTTCAGCGACATTCGGAATTAACGGAACGCCCACCCCCGGCGATTACATCGAACTGGCTTGGGAGACGGAGCACTACACCTACCAACTTACAGCGGCAGATACGCTCGCGTCGTCCGTCGCAGCGGTGGCAAACAGTGTGAATACGTTCTCCACAACGATGTCGGCAGCCGTTAATAGTAACCAAATCACGCTTACCTACCGCGGAAACCTCGGCGCAAATGGCAACCGGCTAGGGGTGTATGGCAACGTCAGCGGCTCACGGAGCGAATCGTGGAGCCCCGTCTCGCAGAATCTTTCGGGTGGAATTTCTCCGTCTGCCTGGCAAGTCAATTTGAATTTTTCCACCCTTACCGATGTGACCGGTGTAAAAATTCCTGCCAACGCTATTCGAAAGATGCGATGGACCTACGCGGCCGATTTGCAGCCCGGCAGTTATGTCCGCAGCGAGTTTTCAGTAGTAGTTTCTAATTGGACCGTTAATGGAACGGGTCGCGGATATCAGGTGGCGGGGCCCGGATCGAGGCGCATAGAGGACAGCGCGCGCGAGGTTTCCTATACAGGCGCATGGTCTTTTTCAAAAGGAAACTTTTCGGGCGGCTCGATTGGCTTCACAACGACACCCGGGGATCGTCTCTCCACCGTGTACACCTCCAGCGGGAGCCACCAGCTCTATCTGGGCACTCGGCGCTCTTATAATGCCTCCCTAGCGACTTTCTCCGTGGATGGAGCAACCCCAAAGACCATCCAACTGCTGATTCCCGGTGAAGATGTTTTGAGCCGAGTCTTGTTGGGCACATTCAGTGGCGGGCCGCCGCATACAGTGGTTGTGACTCATGCTGGAAACTCCGGCGAGTATCTCTATTTCGACTTCCTCGAGGTGGTCTACCCATCCGTGACCCTCCCCACATTTCCAGTCCAGAGTACAACAACTCTGGCAACCGATTGGGACACCGACCACTCTATTGCACTTCCCCCTGAACGCACCGCATGGCTGATTCACACGCTTGGATTTCAGGGACGCGCCAACCATTACGCCGGCGCGCTTTGGTTTTATGAGCTGGTCAGAATTGGTCATGTGTACGCCAGCGGCACAGTTACTTTCAACGGCACTCCGACTTACAGCGGCATTACGCAAATATCCATCGGCGTGCTGGGCTCCGGCGTTTCTCCGACTGTGATACAGCATCTGCACTTAGTTGGCGATACCGCTGTGAGTATTTCCAAAGCCTTTGAGCTAATGCTGAACAACGGCTATACCGCGGTATGGGCGCATGCCAGCGGAACCACGGTCACTATTTATTCCCGATCGATGGGCACGGCGGGCAACTCGATCACACTCGCGGCAAGCACCATGAATTCGCCCAGTTTCAATCCGCAAGCTAGTGGGCCCACTCTTGCAGGCGGGGTGGATGGCACAGGTGGAGGGGTTCTGAATGATATCGCTAACATCGGCTGGCGAACCGATTTGGCCGCGACCCCGCGCATCAACCGCGCCGCACGGGATTGGACCCGCGGGTTTTTCACCGCCCTCAATGCCTACGGTATAACGGGCGCTTCGGCGTTTAGCACGGAACTGCAGCACGGCGATCCATCGGTGCAAGTTGGAATTGCGCAACGCTATCCGAGCGGAAATCCGGTGCTGCTCAACACGCCTGCCCTGCAAACAAATTTTTCGCCCGCGAGTCTGGCTTATTGGCAACAAGTCCATCTCGACATGGCGACCGTGCTGGTTGCCGCTGGCCAAACTCCCTATCTTCAGTTTGGAGAAGTGCAGTGGTGGTACTTCCCCGATGATGGCTCCGGGATGCCGTTTTACGATGCCTACACGCAGCAGCAATTTGCGACTCAATATGGAAGACCGATGACGGTCTTCACTAATGCGAATGCTTCTCCCGCCGCGTACCCACAAGAAGCCGCGTTCTTGCCTGCCTTGATTGGTCAGTTTACTACTACGATCATGGCCTTCGTTCGCCAGACATATCCTCAAACTAAGTTTGAGGTGCTATATCCGCCCGATGTGAATAACTATCCCTTCACGAGCGTAGTCAACCTGCCGCTGAGCGCATGGTCGCCCGCCACTCTAGACTGCCTCAAGACGGAAAATTTCTCCTATACGGCAGCCCGCAACCTCAACCAGTCGAAAATTTCGGTCCTGCTTCCGATTACGCTCGGATTTCCTCGATCGAAATCAAGTCACCTTGTCGGGATCTCGGACTACACTACGCCGTGGCAAAAAGAAGCCGGACAGTCCCTTGGCGAAAATGTGGAATCGGTTGTCCTCTTTGCTCTCGATCAGTTCTGCCTCATCGGATATTCGGTCCCCTATAACCCAGGCGTGCGGCGCGGTCTCTTTCTTTCTTGATGTAATTTGGAAGGGACAGTGCTTCTGGTCCAAAACGTTTCCAAGCTGTATCGCCTATATAAGACTCCGTTGGACCGTCTGCGCGATGCGGTTCCCTTCGGCAGACGCACGCACCATACCGATTTCTGGGCGCTGCAAGACGTTTCGCTTTCCGTGGAACGCGGCGAGATTGTCAGCCTTATCGGCCCAAACGGGTGCGGCAAAAGCACTCTTCTTCAGATCATTAGCGGAATCCTGCAGCCGACCCGCGGTCGCGTGGTTACGCGCGGCCGTGTTGCGGCTCTCCTCGAACTCGGTGCCGGCTTCACTCCCGAATTCACCGGTCGCGAGAACGTCTTCCTGAACGGCGAGATCATGGGCCTCAGCCGCGTCCACATGGAGCGCGCCCTGCCATCCATCGAAAAATTTGCTGAGATTGGTGAATTCATAAATCGCCCCGTCAAGGAATATTCCAGCGGCATGTACGTCCGCCTGGCGTTCGCAACTGCCATTCACGTAGATCCGGATATCCTGATTGTCGACGAAGCGCTTGCCGTGGGCGATGCCGTCTTCGCCAATCGCTGCGTTCGCAAATTTGAGGAGCTGCGCGAAAAGCAGACCACCATCATCTTCGTCTCTCACGACCTCGGCATCGTAAAGCAGCTTTCGCACCGGGCGATTTTTCTCCTGCATGGAAAGATTCAGGCGGAAGGAGATCCCAAGCACGTCATTGATCGCTACATCGGCATGGTCCTAGAAAAGCAGCAAAGCTTTCGAAATGAGGAGCGCCGGAGCGAGAACCTGCTTCCCTCCAGCTTTCGTCATGGCGATAGATCCAGCGAGGTGCTCGATGTTTGCATGCTCGATGAAAAAGGCCGCCGCCTCACTATTGTCGAAAGCGGTCAGTGTGTCGTGATTCAAGTGCGCAGTATCTTCCACCAAATGCAGGACGAGCCCATGGTTGGAATCCTCATCCGGACACGCATTGGCATGGAAGTGTACGGAACTAACACGCTCATTGAACATGCTAAGTTGGGAATCTTGGAGCCGGGCACCGAACTGCTCATTGAATTCCACTTCGACTGCTGGCTGACCCCGCAGAATTACACTCTGACCGTGGCCACCCAGCATTCCGATGGCTCCAGTCACGATTGGCTAGACGACGTCTTGCAGTTTGAAGTAGTCGGCGCGCGAGTGGCCTCGGGCGTCGCCGATCTGCAAGCTCGCGTGACATGGAACAAGACGCCCGCATTGCCGTGAATCTGCATCCCGCTCACGCTGTCGAGCTTGCGTTAGGTCCGAACGTATGAACATCGCTGCAATTCAAGATGAGCTTCGTCGCCAGCAGCTTGATGGCTGGTTGTTTTTCGATCACCACTACCGCGATCCCCTTGCCTATCGCGTGCTTGGCCTGTCGCCAGATCTTCACGTAACGCGCCGCTGGTATTATCTGATCCCCGCGCATGGCGAACCGCTCGGTCTCGTGCATCGGATCGAATCCGGAAACCTCGCCGTCCTTCCTGGCGATCGCATCCAGTACTCAAGCTGGCAGGAGCAGCGCAGCGGTCTCGCACAACTCTTAGCCGGCCGGCCCCGTGTCGCCATGCAATATTCGCCCGAGTGCGCCATCCCTTACGTCTCGATGGTGGACGCCGGCACAGTGGAACTCGTGCGCGGACTCGGGGCCGAGGTGGTTAGCTCGGCTGAACTCATCCAAGCCTTCGAAGCTCGTCTCGACGCAGCGGCGCTCGAATCGCATCTTGAAGCCGGACGGCGCGTGGACCGCGTGCGTGCCCAAGCCTTCGCCCTGATAGGCGATCGCATCCGCGCGGGCGTTCGCGTGGACGAGATCGGGGTGCGTGAATTCATCATGTCGCGCTTCACCGAATCGGGACTGTTCACCGATCACGGCCCCATCGTCGGCGTCAACGCGCATTCCGGCAATCCGCATTACTCCCCTGAACTCGCGACCAACCAGCCAATTACCGCCGGCGATTTCGTGCTGATCGATATGTGGGCCAAGCTCGCTCAGCCCGGCGCGATCTATTACGACATCACCTGGACCGGGTTCTGCGGCGACGCCGTGCCCGGGCGCATCCAGACTGTCTTCGAAGCCGTTCGCGAAGCGCGCGACACCGCGGTTGCCTTCGTCGAGAAGTCGTTTGCGGACGGGCGCGGCATACAGGGATACCAAGTCGATGACGCCGCGCGCGGTTGCATTGAACGTCTCGGGTTTGGCCCCAACTTCGTTCACCGCACCGGCCATTCCATTGGTGTCGAGACCCACGGCAACGGGGCGAATATGGACAACCTCGAAACTCACGACGAGCGAAAATTGATGCCCTGGAGTTGCTTCTCCATCGAGCCTGGAATTTATCTGGCGGATTTCGGCGTCCGCCTGGAATTGAATATCTTCATTGACGGCGAAGGTCCGCGTGTAACCGGCGCCGTCCAAAAGGAGTTGGTCCGAATTTAGGCTGGCACAAATAAAGAAGGCCACCTGCCCGGTATTGGGAGGTGGCCTCGAGAGATGCAGAAAACGTTAGAGCCTAGACCGACTTCTTGCGTTTTAATCCGAAGCCGGCAATCGCCAATCCGCCGAGAACCATCGAAATGGTCCCAGGTTCCGGAACCCCCGACGGAGCCGTTCCCTGGATGGTGCCGCTAATTCCGTAAGTACCAGAAACGAGACTTGTGAGGACGGCATAGCCGCCGTTCGGAGGAGTAATCGTAGTGGCAGCAGGGAATGAAGTTAGGCTTAGAATTGAAGGGAAAGCCGACGTCAAATTCAGCGGGATGGTGGACACTACGGTACCGATACTGGAGGTTCCGACAATCAGATGAAAAGTAAGAGAAACCGTATCCTGGGTCGTGTCGGTGTAGTCCGTAATCGTAAGAATCGAGGCGGGGTCGCTGAAACTGGTGAACCCTAAAAGCCCCGGTGTGAGGCTCAAATTCGAAGGAACAGTGAAGGTGTCCGATGTGCCAGGGTGCCCGTTAGGGTTGGACACGATAGTGCCGCTAGCTGCGGAATCTACCTGCGTCGAAGCCGTAAAGCTCTGGCCCTGCAACGCGTTACTCCCTGAAATTGTGTTCACAAAAGTGCCGTTGGTGGTGTAAGTAATAAGCGTGGCCTGCATCGTCGGAGCGATCCCGAACGCCGCCACAAAAATTGCCCCTGCCGTTAGAAGATGAAAACGTGTGCCCATTGGGTCTCCAAAATAATGTATGAAAAAGATCAAAAACTATCGATTTCCAATTTTAAACGTACTGCCCTGCCACTTGCAAGCAATTTCTTGGTAACCCCGTATAGCAAAGTAATCACAAGTACCATACTAGTGTTTTCCCGTTCTCATTGCCAGTGGGGAGCGGCCTTGTTATAATTCCTTGTCATAACGCTTTGCCCTAATACCCGCCCAGGCCTTTTGTTCGTCGGTTTGGGCAGCTTTCATGGAGAAATCATGCTCGCACGATTCATACCGGCGTTTTCCGCTTTCATTTTCTTGGTGGGCTTTTCGCAAGCCGCTGACAGATTCCCCCAGACAACCGCACAGACCGCGCACACCAGTGCAGACTACCAACGTCTCCCTCTAAGTTTTGAATTGAACCACGGGCAGACCGATCCCGCCGTCAAAGCCTATACGCGGGGCAGCGGCTACGGCCTGTTTTTGACCGCAACCGAGTCCGTATTAGAGCTTCCGCGGCCCAACCAGCTGGGGGCCGTGCTGCACATCCATCACGTGGGTGCAAACCCGCTTGCCAAAGTATCGGGACTCGATCGGCTTCCGGGAACTGTCAATTACCTCATCGGAAACGACGCCACCAAATGGCGGCACGATATGCCCACATATGCGCGTGTTCGCTATGAGGGGATCTATCCGGGCATCGACCTAATTTATTACGGCAGCCAGCAGCAGGTGGAGTACGATTTCGTGCTCGCGGCGGGCGCGGATTCGCACGCGATTCAATTTTCGGTCGAAGGAGCTCGGAGCGTCAGCATCAGCCCGGCCGGAGACTTGATTCTAGACACTTCCGCGGGCGCGATCCGTCATCACAAACCGTTGGTCTACCAGCAAATTGCTGGTGTTCGTCACCCCGTGGACGGCCGTTATCGGCTGAGCGGTGCCAACCAGATTACTTTCGACATCGGCGGCTATGACCGCACGCGGGAATTGGTGATCGACCCGTCGCTGGATTTTTCCACCTACTACGGTGGAACCAGCTCGGAAGTGGCGAAGGCCATCGCCGTCGATTCCCTGGGCAACGCCTACGTAACGGGATATACAGCGTCTCTCAATTACCCGCAGGTTTCGCCGTTGCAATCCGCTTTCGGCGGGGGAACTTCGGACGCCTTTGTCACGGTTTTGAATAGCAAAGCTACCGCCGCGGTAGTGTCGACATTCATCGGCGGCAGCGGATCGGATAGCGGCACGGCCATAGCAGTCGACCCGAATTTTACTGCCAACCCATACGTTTATGTGACTGGTGTAACCACTTCCACCAACTTTCCGACCACTTTACCACTGCAGGCATCCAACGCTGGCGGTCAGGATATCTGGGTCGCCAAAGTTAACGCTCTCACCCACGCAATCGTTTATTCCACTTATCTTGGAGGTTCCGGCAGTGACGCGGCCAACGGCATTGTCGCCGATAGTTCGGGGAATGCGATTATCGCCGGCAGCACCGGATCGACCAACTTTCCGACCAAGAACCCTCTACAGCTCGCGCTAAGCGGTTCTTTGGACGCTTTTGTCGCGAAGATCAGTTCAGATGGATCCACGCTGCTCTACTCGACGTATTTTGGCGGTTCAGGCGTGGACGCGGCGACTGCCGTCGCATTGGATGGTTCCTCCAATATTTTCATCGCCGGGATTACCTCGTCGTCAAACTTGCCGACGCTCGCGGCGGCACAGAACACTATAGGCGGCGGCGGTGAAGACGCTTTCGTCACCAAATTTAAGTCCGATGGAACCGGTTTGGTCTTCTCGACCTACCTTGGCGGGACAGCGCAAGACCAGGGAAGGGGAATAGCGGTCGATTTGACGGGTGATGCTTTCGTCACTGGCGTGACCAATTCCATCGACTTCCCTACGGTCAACCCGCTTCAGAAGACCAATGGCGGCGGCGCCGATGCTTTCCTTGTTAAATACAGCGCGGCTGGCGTGGTGGTATTTTCCACGTACTTTGGAGGGAGCGGCAACGACGTGGCATACGGGGTCGCGCTCGATCCGTCCGGGAATGCCTTTTTCGCCGGCAGCACAACTTCAACGAACCTGAGCGTGATAAATCCCGTTCAAGCGGCGAACGCCGGCGGCACCGATGGTTTCGTCGTGAAATACAGCAGTAACGGGCTTACAGTTATTTACGCAACTTATTTAGGGGGTTCCGGTTCCGATACTATCTACGGAATTACCGTTGGATCTCAAGGAAATGCACGAGTTACGGGTAATACAAACTCCCCGAACTTCCCCACCACCCCGGGTGTAGCGCAACCCGCTAACGCCGGCGCGTCTGATATCTTTGTATCTAAGATAAAGAGCTAATTTCAGTCGATGGGGCGGGGCACCGGTGTGCTTCGCTCCGTTTCCCTTGAATTCTGGCTCCGCACCGACAAATCGTTCCGACACTTCAGACTCCATGCTCTCGTTGCGCGACAGCGTGCATTTTACATTTGACTCGATCAGGAATCATCGCCTGCGTTCCAACCTCACGATGCTTGGCTTGACCATGGGCGTTGCCACCCTGATCACGGTCATGACCCTGATCCAGGGTGCCAACGTCTACGTGGAGCACAAGATCGTTAATCTGGGGACCGATGTTTTTCAAATAGCCAATGTGCCGTTCGTGGCCCGCAACTTTCACGAAATGATACGCGCGCTGCGTAACAAGCACTTAAATAACGACGACGTGCGCGCTGTCGCGGAGCGCTGCCCGCACTGCGACTTCGTAGGCGCCCAGGTAGTCACTTCCGTGACCAGCCGGTATCACGACCATGAGTTGCAGGATACCCAACTGGTCGGGCAAACCGCCTCCATGGGCAATATCGATTCCCGCGCGATCCTTCAGGGTCGCTTCATAACGGAATTCGAGGGACAGAAGGCGCTCAATGTGTGCCTGATCGGAAGCGCACTCCAGGAGCAACTGTTCGCTGGTGTCGATCCACTGGGCCGCGCTATTTCAGTAGATCAGCAAGAGTTTAAGATCATCGGCACGTATGAAAAAATAGGCTCCGTTCTGGGGCAGGATCAAGACAATTTTGTGGTGATTCCGCTGACCACTTACCAGCGACTGCGCGGCACGGTGCTCAGCTTGGTGGTTCAAGTGAAATCGGGCGGCGGCGCGGTCGTATTCCAGCAGGCTATGGATGAGGCTCGGCTGGCTTTGCGGGCGCGCCGGCACATTACCAGCGATAAGCCCGAAGATTTCTATTTCGGGACGGCTGAAACGTATATCTCGCTCTGGGAGAGTATCAGCGTCGCCTTCTTTTCAGTGTTTATCATGGTCAGCCTGATTTCCGCGGTCGTGGGCGGCATCGTGATCATGAATGTGATGCTGGTGAGCGTCACCGAGCGGACTAAGGAGATTGGAATCCGTCGCGCCCTGGGTGCCACCAAGCGCGATATTTTGCTTCAGTTTATGAGCGAGAGCGTCACGCAATGCGTGATTGGCGGGTTCATCGGGACCTGTCTCGGCTTTGCTACCGCGCTGGCGGTCAAGCGGTTTACCGATTTTCCCGCGTCGGTTCAGCTTGGGGTGGCGCTGCTCGGCATCGGCCTCAGTTCCGGAATCGGGCTTTTCTTTGGGATTCATCCGGCCCTGCGCGCGGCCAATCTCGACCCTATCGAGGCATTGCGGACCGAGTGACACCCTCATGACATTGGTCGAAATGCGCGAAAACTGGTCGTCCGCAATCGATGCGCTGAAGTCGCATAAGATGCGGTCGAGCCTCACTATGCTGGGGATCGTAATCGGTGTCACTTCCGTGATTGCCGTGGCCGCCATTATTGAAGGCTTGAACAAGACGGTACAAAATCGCGTCCAGTTGATCGGCTCGCGGACTTTTTTCATTACGCGTGTCCCGTTCGGCATCAACGTGCTGAGGCTGCCGCAAAAGATCCGCATCCGAAAGTATATCCAGGCGACCGATTCGCAATACTTGCAGACCAGTTGCCCGCTAATTGAATTCGCGACGGTCTTCGGCAACCGCCCTTCTTTTACGGATGGGTTTAAGGCGGGCGAGGCCAACGATATCCGCTTTGAAAATGAGAACGTGCAGCGGGTTATCGTGCGCGGCGTGGAGCCAGATTTCGACCGGGCCATGCCCCTGTTTTCGGTCGCTCAGGGCCGGTTCATTTCGCGTTTCGATCTTGAACACTCGCCCTACGTGGTGGTTCTCGGCTCGGCCATCGCGGAATCGCTATTCTCGCATACCGACCCCATCGGCAAATCGGTCCGCCTCAATGGCAAAATGTATCAGGTGATCGGAATTTTCGAAAAGGACCCAGGACTATTCGGGCGGCCTGGCGTCGACCAGTTTGCCTGTATCCCGTTTACAACGTTCCGCAAGGAATATCCCGAGGTGCGCGAACTGATTATCGCCTTTGCCGTTCCCGATAATGTGCGCCTCGACCGGGCTGTCGACGAGGTGACCGAAGCCATGCGCCGCCGCAGGGGCGTGACCCGGAGCGATAATGATTTCGAAATTAATTCGCCCGACTTCCTGGCGAAATTGTGGGACGATCTAACTAGCGCGCTGTTTATTCTTACCGTTCTAATTAGTTCCGTGGGTCTTGTGGTCGGCGGGATTGGCGTTATGAATATTATGTTGATTTCCGTCACCGAGCGCACCAAGGAAATTGGCGTTCGCAAGGCGCTTGGGGCGCGCCGCTCCGATATCAAGGTTCAGTTCCTGATGGAGGCGGTCATGTTAACTCTGATTGGCGGCGTGATTGGAATTGCTCTGGGAGCGACGCTGGCGGCGCTAGTGCGCCACTTCGTGCCTTCCGTGCCAGCTACCCTTTCGGTTTTTTGGATTGCTCTGGGAGTTGCGATGTCCGTGGTAGCCGGAGTTTTTTTTGGTTACTATCCCGCCAAGCGTGCGGCCAGCCTCGACCCGATCGTTTGTTTACGTTACGAGTAAGAAATGTAATTGAAACAATCCGATTCTGGTACCAAGGGTTGTAGCGCAGAATTCTCTTGACTTAACTGTCGTTTTGCCCGTAACATAGCTCAATCAGATAGAGTACTGCGGCCTCCGTTCCACGCGAAAGAGGGCCGAGTTACAGCCGTTTCCGGCTTGTTTTGCGTCCTCTGCCGGATTCGGTTACGCGCAGTTTTTAATGAGGCCTGACCGCCCTGACTGCGGAAACCGGGGGTAGGTATAGAGCAATGTCTAACAATCATATAGCCCTTTTAGCAATGAGTTTTGTCGTCGGAATTCTGGTCGGATTGACCAGCATGGGCGGCGCCGCGTTAATGACACCTTTCCTGGTGTTAGTGGCGGGTATGCGCCCGCTGCTGGCCGTTGGAACGGACCTTGCATACGGCGCGGTAACGAAAATTGTCGGCGCCTGGATGCACTGGAAACAGGGCACGGTGGATTTGCGAGTCGCCTTGCAACTCGCCTGCGGAAGCGTCCCAGGCGGAATCATTGGCTTCCTGACGATCGGCTACTGCCGCCATCACGGCATCAATCCCGAGGAATACGTCCGCCGCGCTATTGGCGTCGTGCTAGTCATCGGGGCGGTGATGATGATTTATCGAGCGATCCGCGGGCCAATTCTGGAAACAAAATCCAATTTCGTTAAGAAACATGCCGTCGCCGCCACCGTCATTTGGGGGGCGGTGATCGGTGTGGCCGTTGGGGTGACCTCGGTGGGCAGCGGGTCGCTGATCGCGCCTTTCCTGATCATGTTGTATCCAAATTCGCCCTCGCGCGTAGTTGGCACCGATGTTTTCCACGCCGCAATCCTGGTGACCGCCACCGGTATGCTGCAAGCGAAAGCGGGCAATGTCGAGTGGTCCCTGGTTCCAATTCTGCTGGCAGGCTCGGTGCCGGGAGTTCTACTGGGATCTTACTTAGCTCCTCGGCTCCCCGCGCGCCCCTTGCGCATGGGATTGGGCTTGCTGTTATTTGCAACTGGCGTTAAGCTAGTGTAATTAGCAATACAATACAAATATTTACAATTCTTTCAACCGGGAACTTCCTATGGCCCCCGATATGGTGGCATCGTCTTCATTTTCTAGTCAAAATCGCCCGTTTGGCATGATCGCCGGGACTGGCGAGCGCGACGCGCTGGCGCGCCAGGCGATTGATTTGCCCTCGATCCAGATCTCCGGGCACGCGCTTGCAAATCTGGAACTTCTGGCCAGCGGAATCCTGGCGCCTCTGAATTCTTTTGTCGGCGAAGCTGACTATCGCACCACTCTTCGTGCACTGCGCCTGGTGGACGGTAGTTTTTTCCCGTTGCCCGTGATCCTGAAGGTTTCGGACCCCAAAGGTATCCAATCGGGCCAGTCGCTGGCGTTCCGAAGTTCCAAGAATAACCTTCTAGCGGTTATGGACGTCGCTGAGGTCTTCGAGCGTGACTTTGAAGCGGAAGCGGAAGCCTTTGCTAGTTCGGAGATCGCCGATTCGTCGCCGTTTTGTATTAGCGGGGCGCTGCATCTTCTGGAATTGCCCCGGCATCTGGATTTTCCTGAACTTCGCCGCAGCCCGGAGGAAATCCGCGCATGGTTCAAGCAGGCTGGATTCACTCGCAGGGTTGGCTTTGCGACGCAAGGGCCCCTCTATCGTTCCGACGAAGAAATCTTGAAGTCCGCGGCCGAAGATTCCGCGTTGCTCATTCACGTTCTTGAGAGCGCCGACCGCGCGGGCGACATGGAACAGTATGCGCGGATTCGCGCCTGCCGTGCGCTGGTCGAGCGACATTTCGAACGCGCCTCCACTCTGCTGAATCTGCTGCCGCTTAGCTCGGATTCGGCCGGGGGCCGCGGCGCGCTGCTGCAAGCTTTGATGCTGCGCAATTGCGGAGCCACCCATGTTGTTGTGGCTGCGGAACATGCCGATTTAGCCCGGATGCACTCCGCCGCCATCGGAGTTGAAATAGTGACTCGGGTCGCCCCGGTAAGCACTCCCGCGCCGCACGACATTAGACGCGATTATCTCGAAGCTGGCCGCGCCCTGCCCGAATCGCTGGCGCGCCCCGAAGTAGCGGCTATACTTGATTCCGCTTATCCCCCGCGCGCGCGGCAAGGGTTCGTAATCTGGTTCACCGGGCTTCCCAGCGCTGGCAAGAGCAGTATCGCCGACGCCTTGACCGTGATGCTCAACGGGAGCGGCCGCCAATTGACGGTCCTCGACGGCGATGCCGTGCGCACGCACCTTTCCAAAGGTCTCAGCTTTTCGCGGGACGATCGCGACACCAATATTCTGCGCATCGGTTTTGTGGCCTCCGAGATTTCAAAACACGGCGGTGCTGTGATTTGTGCCGCCGTCAGCCCTTACGCCGCGACACGAAAGCAGGTCCGGTCCATGCTGCCCGAAGGCCATTTCATCGAGGTCTTCGTCGATACGCCCGCCAGCATCTGTGAACGGCGCGACGTGAAAGGTTTTTACGCCAAGGCGCGAAACGGGGAGATCCGCGGATTCACTGGAGTAGATGATCCCTACGAACCGCCGGCTTCGCCCGAGATCACGCTGCCAACGGCCATGCGGACCCCGGAAGAGAACGCGCTGGAGATTCTGCGTTATTTGGCGAACCAGGGTTTCATTGAAGCGTTGAGCGCGAATTAAGGGAGATGCAAACGAACGTGGCCAGAAGTGGACGAAATCGGGTGGTGATTACGGGGATGGGCCTCAGCACGTCTCTGGGGCCCGACTTGCCCGCTTGCTGGCGGCGTTTGATTGCGGGAGAGAACGGGATCGCTCCCATTAGCTTTTGGGACCCGGCCGAGTATTCGACCAAAGTCGCAGCCGAAGCCCGGCACATACCGCGCGAGTCTGGGTTGAGCGGCTTTCCCGGCAACTGGTGCCGCCGCACGGTGCGTTTGTTTTTGCCTCCCGCCGCGGAAGCCGTCCGTGACGCAGGACTTCATCGCGCTCCCATCGATGCCGCGCGGATTGGCGTGTCCATCGGGACATCTGTCAATTACCTCGACGTGAACCTGCTCAAAGAATATTTTCGGATGCGCACGCCCGACCATAAACGTCTGGATATGGCGCGCTTCGCCCGCGAAGGCCTGCAACCGCAAAACGGTTTTGTGCGCCGTCTGGGCGACACCATCGCCAGCACTACCGCGCGCCTGTTTGGCTTGGGCGGGCCCGCTAGCGTCAACGATACCGCGTGCGCCGCCAGCGCCCACGCGATCGGCGAAGCGTTCCGAACGATTCGCCGCGGAGAGGCCACCGCCATGCTCGCCGGCGGCAGCACCGCGTTAGTCAGTCCGATCAGCATTTTGGCTTTTGCGCTTCTTGGCGCGCTCAGCCGCAGCGACAATCCGGATGAAGCTTCGCGCCCTTTTGACCGAATGCGCGATGGCTTTGTGATGGGCGAAGGCGCGGGCGCCGTGATTCTGGAATCGCTCGAGAGCGCGCTCTCTCGTGGCGCCCGCATCCACGCCGAGTTGACCGGTTTCGGTTCCACGCTGAATGCCGGCACGCTCACCGACCCCTCGCCTGACGGCGTTCCCGAAGCCCGCGCCATGCAATTGGCTTTGGCCGATGGCGGGACGGCGATGGACGAAATCGATTACATTGCGGCCCATGGCACTTCCACCCCGAAAAACGATCCCGGCGAGACAGCCGCCATCAAGCGGGTCTTCGGCGGCCACGCTCGGCGCCTGATGGTTTCCTCGAACAAAGGGCAGATTGGCCATACCATTTCAGCGGCGGGTGTTTGCAATCTAATATTCGCCGTGCAATCGATGAAGCATGATTGCGTCCCGCCCACCATGCACCTGCATCACGCGGACCCCGAGTGCGATTTGGATTATGTTCCCAACCAGAGCCGCTCCGCGCAAGTGCGAGCTGCGTTGGTGAACGCTTTCGCGTTTGGGGGCCAGAACGCTTCTCTGGCGGTGCGTCGTTGGAGCGAAGCATGATCGTCGATTTCAAGTTTTACAGCAGTTTCATAACAGCACGTTTTTTAGAGCCAGGCACGAAGCATCAAAATTTTGTTTATTTGGAGGAACTGATTTATGTCTTTAGGGGTTATTAGCGAGTCCGAAATTTCCGATAAATTTGCCCAGATCGTTGGCGACAGCCTGCATCTGGATCCTCAAACTGTCAAACCGCAAGTATTTCTGCATGATATTGGCGCGGAATCGCTCGACATGATCGAGATCGCGATGGAAGTGGAGTCGCAGTTCAATATCTGGCTTCCGGAGAAGACTCTTCTTCAGACGGCTTCCGACGTCTTTGGCACCGGTGTTCTCGAAAAGGACCACATGCTGACCGAGACCGGCAAGGAATTGCTGGCGCGGCGCATGCCTCCCGAGGATGCAGCCTTGTTCGTCTCGGGCCATACTGTTTCCATCAAGGACGTGAACCGTTATTTTCTGAAGGTTTCCACCTGGATAAGCATGATTCACGGCCTATTGCAATTTACTCCGCGGGAGTGCGCCACTTGCGGCGGGCCCATGACGGCATCGCTCGGATTTCGGATGAAGTGCTCGGCCTGCGGAGCCGAAGTGACTCTGCGGTCTGGCGATGAGATCAACCGCGAGTGGGCTCAAGCGATGTACAAAGGTCCATATTCCCATTTGGCCGCGGCCCGCGTGGCTTCGCCGGTAGGGACTGAATCGGTCGGCGTCACCGCGTAGACTGCCTCGATTTCGATTCCACAGAGAATGCGTTTGCACCGGAGGATCCGATGAAAACATTCGGGATTTTTGCGTCTAATATTTCTGGCTTGCCCGACCCCGCCATCGCGATCGCGGCGTGCCGTTTTGGCGCGTCGGGAGTATTGAACCTTGAAGCGGCCGGCTCGCTCGACCAAGCCCGGGCAGCTCTTGCGCGGCTTGAAAAATTTACCCGAAGCAGCGGCAACCAGGCGGTGGCGCTCGACGCTTTCGCCGCAATTACGCCCGAATTAATTGCCGGCCTGAGCGCGTCCATTCGCACCGTGATTTTCACCGGTGCCCGGAGCCCGCGTCTCGCCAAGCTGGTCAAAGCCGCGCGCGGTTCAAAGAAAGACGCACGCACCATTTATCTCGAAGTGACTTCCGGCGAAGAAGCGCGGATCGGTGCCGAATTGGGCGTCGATGGCTTTATCGCCAAGGGTCAGGAAGCCGGCGGCTTCGTCGGCGAAGAAACCAGTTTTGTTTTGTTACAGCGGTTGCTTCAGGAAAGCACCCTGCCGGTTTGGGTGCGCGGCGGCATTGGAATGCATTCCGCGGCGGCGTGTTTCGTCGCGGGCGCGGCTGGCGTCTGGCTTGATGCGCAGTTGTTGCTGGCTGCCGAATCGGCGCTGCCCGGCAAATTGCGCGCCGCCGTCGAGCGCTTTGAGGGCGACGAGACCTTCTGTGTCGGGCGCGAAATCGACGCGCTGTTCCGCCTGTATCAAAGACCGGGAATGGCTGGTGCGGCGGAAATTCAGAAGCAAGAGCTCCAGTTATTGCAAGACCCGTCGGTCGATGTACAAAGCGCGTGGCGCGAGGCCGTAGGCGCGCGCACCGGATGGAGGTCGCCCGAGACCGATCTGTGGCCGCTCGGGCAGGATACTGTGTTGGCAGCATCGCTGGCCAGGCGTTTCCGT
>JANYJA010000012.1 GCA_025358575.1 Terriglobia bacterium | reverse complement strand
CGCGCCGACCGAGTACACTACATCCTTGCCGCGACTGTGCAAAACGCTTCGCAACTGGCTGCCTTCACTGACCGCGATGCCGCCGCCGCTGGTCTGTAGCGTAAACGGTTCGGCGGAATGTGGTGCCGCCGCCGGATAATTCAGCACCCAAGCCGCGGCGATTAAAATCGTGAAACTTGCCAGCACCGCAATCAGGCGAGGGCTTGAAGCGCGCACACCCGCACGGGCGTTCACGCATTCGCCAGCCGCCAGACCCAGACGGATATTGGCGCGCATTTCCGCCGCCATTTGATTCCACGGCAAGGCGTCCTGAAGCTGATCCGCCCCATCCAAAATTTCCGCGCGCAGCGAGGAGTACGCAACCACGCTCGATTGGCAATCGCCGCATGAAGTCAGATGCCCAGCCACGCGACGTCGCGCCAACCATCCGAGATCGTTACCTGCAAAAAGCGCGAGTTGTTCTTCCGAGGGATGGGGCATCTAACATTTCCTCTTGGCGGCGAACTTCCGAAACTTGATCCGTGCATTCGCAATGTGAGAACGCACCGTAGCCTTGCTGCAATTGAGGCGACGCGCCACCTCTTCGGCGGGTAAATCCTCCAGATCGCGCAGCACGATAGCCGCCCGCTCGCGCGCGGTCAGTGTCCGCAAACCCGCTTCCAGGTAATCGCAACGCTCGCTTCGCAACAAAATCTGTTCCGGCGTCTCGCCGTGGCTGTCGGGGGCATGGTCAATCTCGCAAAACGTAACGCGACCGTGGCGCCGCAGAAAATCCAGTGCCGTGTTGGTGGCGATGCGGGAAAGCCAGTGAGCCGCCTTTTGTTCGTCCTTCAACTGATCCTGCCGCTGAAGCGCCTTGATGAAAGCTTCCTGCGTCAGATCCTGAGCATCGGCGACATTGCCCACAATCCGGTAAATTTGCAGGAAAATTCGGCGCATGTTCTCGGAGACAAAGCGGTCCTGCTGTTCCCGCGCGAGAACGGTTGGCTGGGTGGCGTCACTCATCGCGTAATTCACCGCAATATCCAGATCGGCGTCCCCCATCGCATCCATCAAATAGAGATGACGAGCGAACTTCCCAAACGTGGAAATCGACTTTCAGCGTTACTCTTAAGTATATGAGACCAGTCGGGGTGATCGGGGCGGGAAAGACGCCTTTCGGGGCGTTTGCGGACCGCGACCTTCGGTCATTGGCAGTAGAAGCGGGCCAGAAGTGCTTCCGGAACGCCGGCGTGCGCGCGGATCAGGTGGATGCCTTTTTCCTGGGAAATTTCGCGGGGCCGTCCTTCACCGGTCAGAATCATCTCGCGCCCTATGTTTCCACGGCATTAGACATGACCGGTATTCCCGCGACTCGTATTGAAGCGGCCTGCGCCTCGAGCGGCTCGGCGTTTTTCCATGCGGTACAGGGAGTGGCCGCAGGGTTGTATGACATTGTGATGGTGGTGGGAGTCGAGAAAATGACGTCGCAGCCGACACCACGAGTCACAGAAATCCTGGCGGCAGCGGGCGATTGCAGCGGCGAGATTTTGTGCGGCTCCACCTTCCCTTCCCTTTTCGCAATGATTGCCAAACGTCACATGCACGATTTTGGAACAACGCGCGAACACTTGGCGGCGGTGGCGGTGAAGAATCACGAAAACGGGGCGTTGAATCCGGACGCCCACATGCGCAAAACCATCACGCTGGCTCAGGCCATGGCGGGCAAGCCCATTGCAGATCCGCTGAATCTCTACGACTGCTCGTTGATCAGCGACGGGGCCGCGGCGGTAATCGTGGCTCCGCTCGAACAGGCGCGCGATTTCACGGATAAACCGGTGCGTGTACTCGGAATCGCGCAGGCTTCGGACTATGTCGCGCTGGATCAAAAGCTGGACATTACGACCTTTCCCGCTGTGCGCGCGGCGGCCCGAAAAGCCTACGCGGCAGCCGGAATTAGTCCAAAAAATATTGAATTCGCCGAGTTGCACGATTGTTTTACCATCGCGGAAATCGTCGCGATGGAGGACCTCGGTTTCGTGGAACGCGGCCAAGGCGGATTTTATTCAGCGGCGGGGCAGACACGGCGCTCAGGCGAGAAACCGATCAATGCGAGCGGCGGCCTGAAGTCCAAAGGACATCCCGTGGGCGCGACAGGCGTTGCTCAAATCTGCGACGTGGTCCAGCAGATCCGTTGCGAGGCTGGCGAGCGTCAACTAGTGCGGCATGCGCTTGGGCTCGCGCAGAATCTAGGCGGATCGGGCGCGTCGTGCGTCGTCAGCATCCTGGGGAGCGACTGATGCGATCCGGAACGGTGTATACGGAAACCACCCTTTACTTGGCGCCGGAACGATTTCAAGCCGACGTGCCGTATCAGGTGGCGATCATTAGTTTGGACGAGGGCGGGCGGCTTACGGCGCGCATCCAAGGTGAGGCAGTGGCCATTGAAGACCGGGTTGCGGAAATCGAATCGACGGACGGAGTTCCGCGCTTCCGGAAAGCTGCATGAAATTAGCGCGGCGGATGGAGCGGATAGGAGTTGAGTCCGCATTCGAAGTGCTGGTTCGCGCACGGGCGCTCGAAGCGCAAGGCCGAAGCATCATTCATCTGGAGATCGGCGAGCCGGATTTCCCCACGCCGCGCCACATCGTCGAAGCCGCAAAACAAGCTCTTGACGAGGGATGGACGCATTATGGGCCAACGCAAGGCCTGCCCGAATTACGCGAAGCGATTGCTTCCTACATTTCACGAACGCGGTCGATCGATGTCGGGCCAGAGCACGTGTCGGTGGTGCCGGGCGGCAAGCCGATTATTTTCTTCCCCATGATCGCGCTGCTCGAACAGGGCGATGAAGTCATCTACCCCAATCCGGGGTTTCCGATCTACGAATCGATGATTAACTTCCTGGGCGCAGTGCCCGTGCCGATTCCGCTGGTGGAAGAACGTGGATTCTCTTTCGATCTGGATCTGCTGCGCGACAGCATCACTAATAAAACGAAGCTGCTAATTTTGAATTCGCCGCAGAATCCGACCGGGGGCGTAATTCCAGAAGCAGACATTCGCGCCATTGCGGACATGGTGCGCGACCGTGACATCATGGTGCTCTCGGACGAAATCTATTCGCGGATATTCTATACCGCGGAGCCGCCATTCTCCATCGCGTCGCTGCCGGACATGCTGGAAAAGACGATTCTGCTGGACGGGTTTTCAAAGTCCTACGCGATGACGGGGTGGCGCATGGGCTATGGGGTGATGCCGGAGTGGCTCATAGACGCCGTGAACAAGCTGATGGTCAATTCCAACTCCTGCACCGCAAGCTTTACGCAGCGCGCCGGTATTGCAGCGCTGAACGGCCCGCAGGACGAAGTCGAAAAGATGGTCGCGGAGTTCCGCCAGCGGCGCGACGCGTTTTGCGCGGGACTCAACACGATTCCAGGGTTCCGATGCGCGCTTCCCGGCGGAGCCTTTTATGCCTTCGCAAACGTGAAGGGCGTGGGGCTGCCATCGAGGGAGCTGGCCGATCGCCTTCTCTACGACGGCGGTGTGTCCTGCCTCAACGGCGGCGCCTTCGGCAAGCACGGTGAAGGCTATATCCGTTTCAGCTACGCGAATTCGTTGGAGAATCTGCAAGAGGCAGTGGAGCGCATTAAAGCTAGTGTTGCTCGACTCTGAACGGGCTGCGGATGATAGCCTGGGAAGCACAGTAAAAGAAAGGGACTTCCGAATGCAGCGTCGAAACTTTCTCCGTGCCGCCGCGGGCAGCGCGTTCTTCTTGCCCGATTCCCTCTCACGCGCTAACGCGGCCAACTCCATCGGCAATAACCGTCCGGCCTATGACGTCGCCAAAGATGAAGATTTCTGGCGCGAAATTCAGCAGGCTTTCACTGTCGACCGCAATCTCGTCAATCTAAATAACGGCGGTGTGTGCCCGTCGCCCCGCGTGGTGCAGGACGCCATGCGACGCCAGCTTGAGTTCAGCAACATGGCGCCCGCGATCAATATGTGGCGCGTGCTGGAACCGGAAGTGGAATCGGTGCGGCGCCGTCTGGCCGCAAACTTTGGCTGCGACCCGGAAGAGTTGGCGATCACCCGAAATGCGTCGGAATCGCTAGAGATCTGCCAGTTCGGGATGGACCTGAAGCCCGGCGATGAAGTCCTGACTACGGATCAAGACTACCCGCGCATGCTAACCACCTGGGAGCAGCGCGTGCGCCGCGAAGGCATCGTGCTCAAGAAAATTTCATTTCCCACGCCGCCGCCATCCCTCGACGATTTGTACACTCGGTTTGAAGCCGCCGTCACGCCGAAAACGCGCGTGATTCACTTCTGTCACATCACCAATTTGACGGGCCAGATTTTTCCGGTGAAGCGCATCTCCCAGATGGCGCGGCAGCGCGGCATCGAAACTATTGTGGACGGTGCGCACGCCTATGCGCAGTTCCCTTTTACATACGCCGACCTGGACTGCGACTACTACGGCACCAGTCTTCACAAGTGGCTTCTAGCGCCGCACGGCACCGGTTTTCTGTTCGTGAAGAAGTCCAAGATTCGAAAGCTGTGGCCGCTCATGGCCGCGCCCCAGTCCATGGCGGACAACATTCGCAAATTTGAAGAGATCGGCACGCATCCGGCGGCCAATCACAATGCGATCGCCGAAGCCCTGACATTTCATGAAGCGATTGGCGTGGAGCGCAAGGCCGCGCGTCTGCGCTATCTCCGCGGCCTTTGGACAGAGCCACTGACACGTCTTCCTGGCGTCATCGTGCGCACCAGTGCCGATCCGGAGCAGAGCTGCGGAATCGCGCTGGTGTCGGTAGCCGGCAAGTCTTGCCGCACTCTGGCCGACCAGTTGTGGGACCGCTACCAAATCATTGTGACGCCCATCGTTCATGCGGATTTCGAAGGGCTTCGGATCACGCCTAACGTCTACACAACCGTCGGCGAGGTGCGCTCATTCGTCGACGCTATGACAAAACTGGTCTCTTCTTAGCTTCCAGCAGATCTGCCTTGGCGAAATCCAGACTGCGCCACAGATACCACGACGCCACCGAGCAGTATGGGTGCCAGTGCTTCGACAGAGCCTCAATTTCGGCGGGCTTTGGCAGTTCGCTCAGACCGTAAGCTTTCTGAATCGCGGAGCGCACGCCCAGGTCGCCCACTGGCAGCACGTTGTCTCGGCGCAGCGCGAACATCAGGAACATATGCGCGGTCCAAACCCCGATTCCCTTTACCTGCGTGAGATGCGCAATTACATCTTCGTCGGACAAGTCTGGAAGGTCTTCGAAGACGATCTTGCGTTTGCGAACGTGCTTGGCGAGTTCGCGGATGTAGATTGTCTTCTGGCCGGAAAGCCCAAGCTTGCGCATGCGTTCGGTGCGAAGCTTTAGAATGCCTTCGGGCGTGATGTTGCCGTCCGGCATGGCGTCGATGAGCCGCTTGAAAATTACCGCCGCCACGCGTCCGCTGAGCTGCTGGGAGACGATGGAGCGAACCAGATTTTCGAATGTCGGAGGCGCAAACTGCATGGCGTACGGTCCAACTCGTTTGATAATGGTAGCGAGCACCGGGTCGCGGCTAAGATGTTTTAGGGCTTTGCGCATGAAACAGACTTGCGGCGGACCGCGTCTTTAACTTTATCAGTATGAAGAAATGGACTCTTGTCGCCGTCGCGGTGGTTGCTTTTGCCGCGTTGGCATTGCAGGCGCAGAAAGCCGAGGAAGACCTCCCCGCCCCCATCAAAGTTGACGTTAATCTGGTCAACGTTCTCTGTTCGGTACACGATAAGCACGGCGGCCTGATCTCGAACCTGAACAAAGACGATTTCCATTTATTGGAAGATGGCAAAGAGCAGCCGATCAAATTTTTTTCTCGCGAGACCGACCTACCTCTCACGATAGGCTTGCTTGTTGACGTGAGCCGCAGTCAGGAAAATCTAATCAGCATCGAGAAAAGCGCCGCCGACGCCTTTTTCCATTCTGTTCTGAAGAAGAAAGATGTGGCCTTCCTGATCAGCTTCGGGGCCGATTCCGAACTTCTGCAAGATATTACCGGATCGCCGCGGCTGCTGCGCGAGGGCCTCGATCAATTGCGCCTAAATGGCGGTTTTTCCGGCATCAACTCCGGCCCGGTGCCCACGGCGAATCACCCCGCCGGAACGGTGCTCTACGACGCCATATACTTGGCGGCGAGCGACCGGATGGCCAAGGAAGTTGGACGCAAAGTAATCGTTCTGATTACCGACGGCGACGACCAGGGCAGCAAGTTGAATCTGAAGCAAGCCGTGGAAGCCGCGCAGAAATCGGATGCGGTGATCTACAGCTTCTACTACGTGGATACGGGGTTCTACATGCATGCGGGCATGGGATTCGGCGGCGGGGGCGAAGGATATCTAAAGAAAATGTCGGATGAGACAGGCGGGCGCGTGTTCCGCGTGGATCGCCGGAACACTCTGGAAAATGGATTCGAGCAGTTGCAGCAGGAGATGCGCAGCCAGTATGCCATTGGCTTTTCCTCGAATAATCCGAAGACGGATGGCTCGTATCACAAGATCGAACTGCGGACCAACGATAAAGATTTAAAGGTGCAGGCTCGCAAGGGGTATTACGCGATGCGGCCTGACGATAAGTAGCGCTATCGCCGCGAGAAGTATTCTTTAAGCGCCTGTGGCAAGGCCGGCATTGCCGACAACTTAAGTTGATTCATTCTCGCGTTGTCCAGCGCCGAAAATTTCGGGCGGCGCGCGGGCGTGCGATACTCGCGCTCATCGGTGGCATGCAGTTCCGGCTTCACTCCCGCCTCCTCGAAGATTTGGCGCGCGAAGTCAAACCAGGAAATCGATGTGCCGCCCCCGATATGAAATGTTCCCGATTCCCCCCGCTCAACTAAATCCACGGAGCGCGCCGCCAAAGCGGGCGCATAGGTCGGTGACGCGACGTGATCTTCCACCACGCGAATGGGTTGACCCCTTGTCGCGAGCCGCAACATCAATTCAACAAAATTCCCGCGATTCGTGTGCGCGGCTGCCGGCCCGAAAACGCCCGACGTCCGGATGATGAGCGGCTTCTCCAGATAAGCTTCGGCATACATTTCACCGGCGAGCTTTGAGACCGCATAAGCGCCTAGCGGATGCGTGGCGTCCACCTCGGTGTAAGGGCGACCCGCTGTTCCATCGAACACGTAGTCGGTCGAATAGTGGATCAGCCGCGCATCCACCTGGCGGCACGCCAAAGCGAGATTGCGAACCCCCAATGCATTCGCGGAATAAGCGGCATGCGGTTCGCGCTCGGCGACATCCACCTGGTTATACGCCGCGCAATTGAACACAAACTGGGGATCGAAACTCGCTAGCGCCTCTTCCACTTTGGCAGCGTCACAGATATCGATTTCCGCGCGTCCAAAACCCTTTCGCTCGTAGCCACGGCTCGCCAATTCACGGCAAAGTTCAACCCCAAGTTGACCCGAACTTCCGAAAATAACCGCTCTGCCCGGCATTCAATTACTCAAGGCCGGAATCGGAATTACCGGGCGGTCCGTCCCAGGGCGGCCTGTAAAGCGCTCGCTGAGCCGTGCCAATTCCGCAAGATCCTGAAGCACATGAGTGATGTCAACTCGCACTTCGAATTCGCCCAGCGCCGGCTGGCAATCGCGCACTTCCCCGAGCCAAAGCGTGTTGGAAGCTTCAATCTGCACTGGCTGCCCCACGCCCGCGGGCTCCGGTGTAGAAATCACGATCCGCTTTTCCGATAGATCCAGGAAGCGCCCCGACATCACAATTTCCGGTTCCGAAAGGATGGTGAACGTCAACGGCGAATTTTTTTCCAACTCCGGCACTAGTTCACCACTGGTGCACGCACAATGCCCACGTCATCGCGCCGCCGGCAATCGCGATGGCCAGCGCCGCGGCCTGAGCTGCCGAAATCCGAAAACGGGATCGCGCGGCAAGGTCGTCAAGACCTCCCGTCAGAATCGATCCCAGCGCCGTTTCCTCAAGCTTGCGACGTTCTTGAGCCGGCAAGTTGCGGATGGCGTTCGATATCTGTTCGCGCCCCGCGCGGTCCGCAATCAGGATCGTCGCGGCGTTCGACGAGCTGGTGCACTCAATCAATCGCTTGCGCAGCTTCGGCGGAACATCGCGAATCGATCGATAGGTGCCATCCACATCGTCCGCGGAAATCAGGATAGTGGATGTTTTCAGAACGCCGGATGTGGTCCGCGCACATGCCATTCCACAGCGCGGACAACTGCCTGAGGAGGATCCAGGAAAATGCTCATTGCACTGAGGACAAAGCATTGAATTAGCCGGCGACTACCGATGGCACTTTGATCGCCGTTTCGATCCGCGGCTTGGCGTCACCGAAATGATTCAAAACCACTTGAATGAAGCCCAGCGCGGCTTTGGAAAGAGCCTTATCTTTGCGATAGATCAGGCCTAGCCTGCGGGCCATCGGCTCTGGCCCCAGCGAAACGGCCCGAAGTTTGCCGGCCTGAATGTCTTCACGGCAATTTGAAACCGCCAGGAATGAAACACCCAAACCGGCGTTCACAAATCGCTTCATCATCTCCGTGGAATCGAGCTCCATCGACACTTGGATTTTATCCTGCACCGGCTCCAGCCAGATGTCGAGGCGCGCCCGAGTCGTTCCCGATTTGGGCAGCAGCAGAGGATATTTCGCGATATCCTCACAAGTCACCACGGCTCCGTCCCCAAGGGGATGTCGCGCGGGCATGATCACGCGAATTTCATCTCTATATATGTCCACAACCTCTATACGCTTTTCACCGATGGGCAATTGCACCAAACCGAAATCAGCCACATTCTCCATCACCGCTTCCACCACGCGCGCGCCGTAAGAGCGGTTGACCTGAAGCTGCACCGCCGGAAATTGTTTTTTGTATTCCGAAAAGACCCCGGGCAGCATGTAAATGCAGGTGGCTTCGTTGGCTGCAATCACCAATTCGCCGCGAGGAACTAGCTCCAATTCATGCAGCGCATCCTGCGCGCGGCGCCGGAGTTCCAGAATCTGCTCGGCATATTCGCTAAAAATCTTCCCGGCCGTGGTCAGTGAAATTCGGCTTCCAAATCTTTCAAAAAGCTCGGTTTTTAGATCTTGCTCCAGTTGGCGGATCTGTGCGCTGATGGCCGGTTGCGTGCGATAGCAAGTCTGGGCCGCTTTAGAGAAACTTTTAAGCCTGACAATTTCCAGAAATGTATGGAGCTGATCAAAATCCATGATAGAGACAATTCAAAAATTTAATTTCTCTCGGCTTGGGTTCTAGTCGAGTATTGTAACAGAGTGTATTGTTGCGCCCTTTCCACGCTGCTTTTCGGCACGGCTCTAGTGGCACAGGATAGCAGCCGCGTTCTCCTCATTGTCAACAAGCAATCTTCCGTCTCGCAAAAAATCGGAGCTTACTACGCCCACAGGCGTCTTCTGCCGCCGGCCAACGTTTGCATCATAGACGTCTCCCCGCAAGAAGAAATTTCTCGCGATAACTACAGTAATAAGATCGAAGCGGTCATTGCCGCTTTCCTGCGAAAGCAGCATCTGGAGGAACAAATCTATTACATCGCTACTACCCTCGGCGTGCCTCTGAAAATATCCGGCTCGGGGACCGCGCTCGAAAGCGATGCCGCCTCGGTCGATTCCGAGTTGACTCTGCTATATTCCCAGTTGAAGGGCAAGCCGCACGAGCTTTCCGGCCCGCTGCGAAACCCTTTTTTTGGGCAGCGCGAGGCCGCATTCAACCATACCGCGGCACCCATCTACTTGGTGACCCGGTTAGCCGGCTACGATTACGAAGACGTTCGCGGTTTGATTGACCGCTCTTTGGAAGCTCGCAACACCGGCAAGTTCGTGGTGGATCTTCGGGCGGATAACAATTTGCCGGGCAACGGCTGGCTTCGCGCGGCCGCCGAAAAGCTGCCAAAGGACCGTGTTTTCCTGGAAGACACTGGGACTGTCGTCATGGGCCAGAAGGACGTGATCGGATATGCGTCATGGGGATCAAATGACCCCGACCGCAAGACGCGCGACCTGAACTTTCGCTGGCTTCCGGGCGCCATCGTCACCGAGTTTGTTTCGACTAACGGCCGCACCTTTGCGCGTCCTCCCGCGAGTTGGACATTGGGTACATGGCCAAACCAAGCCTCTTGGTTTGCCGGCGCGCCGCAAACTCTTTCCGCGGATTACATTCATTCCGGGGCAACCGGCTGCTCTGGGCACGTCTACGAGCCTTACCTGCACCTCACCCCCCGGCCGGATTTCTTATTGCCCGCATATTATAGTGGTCGGAATCTGGCCGAGAGTTACTACCTTTCAATACCCGCGGTGAGCTGGATGAATATTGTGATTGGCGATCCCCTTTGCGTGTTAGGCAAGCCCTCGCGTTAGATCTCGCGCGCAAGCAGATTGTAACTGTTTATACATTCCAGGGCTTCCTGCCGTGGTCAAACTCGCATCGCAGATGCTTATAATTGGCACAGGATTTCATAGCTCAGGAGGCCACATGCGTCCCAGTCGTACGCTTTTTTTTGTTTTTCTGTTTGTAAGCTGCGCAACTCTCTTTGCGCAATTTCGCGCCGGGGTTCAAGGTTCTGTTGTCGATTCGAGCGGGGGAGCCATTCCGGCAGCCACGCTCACCTTAACGAGCAGTGAGACCCGCCGGCAGCAAACCACAACCAGCAACGCGGACGGATTTTATACTTTTACCGGCCTTGCACCGGGCCGCTACACGCTAATTGCCGAGCGCGCGGCATTTCAAAAAGTAACCGTTGAGAACGTCGCCGTTAGCGCCGAGACAATGCTAGGTGTAAACGTTACGCTTCCTCCTGGCGAAGTGACCCAGGCCATCACCGTTACAAGCGATTCGACGCCAGATTTACAAACGGAAACAGCCGACGTATCCCGCTCGATTTCCAACCGCGAAATCAAAGGCCTGCCACAGATTGGCCGCGATCCCTATGAGCTGTTGCGCTTGACGCCAGGAATCTTCGGCGATGGCGCCAGGTCTGGCGCGGGACTCTCGTCCGGCCTGCCCAACACAACGGGCCCCGGCGGATCGAATAGTTCCATCTTCCAAACCGAAAATCAGGTTCCGATCTCCGCCAATGGTCAGCGCGTTTCAGAAAACAACTTTGAGATTGACGGTGTCAGCGTGAATAGTCTTGGGTACGGCGGCGCCGCGGTAGTTACTCCGAACCAGGAGTCGATCAAGGAGATTAAAGTTAGTTCAAACGCCTACTCCTCCGAATACGGCCGGAATTCCGGTGCCCAGATTGAAGTAGTTTCGCAGAATGGCACCGACAGGTTTCATGGCAGCGGATTTTTCAAATACAACAGCCCCAAACTGAATGCATACAATCGCTATGGAGGGGTGAATGCCCCGCCAGTCCGCGTGAATAACAACTTGCGCCAATTTGGCGGAAGTTTAGGCGGGCCTATTCTGAAAGACAAGCTGTTCTTCTTCGCCTCTTACGAGGGGCTGCGAAATAATAGCAACGACTCCGTCAATGCCTTTATCGAAACGCCCCAATACCGGCAAGCAGTTTTGTCGGCCCGCCCCGATGGCGTGACGGCAAAGGTATTTAATTCCCCAGGGATCATGCCGCGAATATTGAGCGTGCTTACAGTGCCGTGCCCGTCGGCATTCAATTCCACGCAGTGCCAGCAAGTTTCGGGCGGTCTCGACATCGGTTCCATCACCGGAGCTCGCGGAAAGTATACTGGCACGAGCGGCGGCGGCCTTGACGGAGTTCCAGACATTCAATACGCTCAGCTTGCATTGCCCAATCGATCTCATGGCGACCAGTACAACGGGCGTCTTGATTACACTCACGGAAACGATTCGGTGGCCATCAGCACTTACTTCTCCCACCGGGACGACCTCGGTAGCGATGCTGGCGGGCGCAGCCGCCCCATGGCAGACTTGACCAATAAGCCCTTGAACTCCGCGGCGACTATCACTTACAACCATATTTTCTCGCCCACGGTGTTCAATGAAATCCGTTTCAATGCCACCCGATTTTCATTCAACCAAGTGAGTGCCTCGTCGAACACAAATTTCGGTATCCCGCGGATCGAGGTAGAAGGCCTTCCGTTCGACCGAATTCGGTTTGGCGCGCAGCAGGGCGAGACCACGCCAGGCATCTTTGCCCAGAATACATTTGAGTTCCGCGATAACCTGACCAAAATTCTCGGCAACCATTCGCTCAAGTTCGGGCTTGAGTACCGCAAGGAACAAGACAATAACAATCTAGTTGGAGGCGCCCGCCCAATTTATTCCTTCGTTGGCCTGTTCAACCTCGCCAACGATACGCCGGTGTACGAAGGCATCAATGCCAGCCCAATCACTGGCGCTCCCGCCGATGCCCAGCGTTATTTCCGCACCAGCGACTGGGCTGAATATGTTCAGGACGACTGGAAAGCAAGTCCCAACCTCACCTTCAATATTGGGCTCCGCTGGGAACTATTCACCCCCCTCACTGAAAAGCAAAATCGCATCACCAATTTGGTGTTCGGCCCGCACGGACTGATCGACTCCCGGCTGGTCCCGGTTAAGAAGCTATTTAACTCCGATGGCAACAACGTCGCGCCCCGTTTTGGCTTTGCTTATAACCCCGATTTTCTTTCCAAGAAACTTGTGGTCCGTGGCGGCTTCGGAATCTATTTCAATCGGATTCCCAATGTCCTGTTCAGCAACACAAGAGGGAATCCTCCGTTATTCGCAAGATATGGCCTCTGCTGCGGGTTCCCCGACAGTCCCTATGCAAACGGACAAATCCTGTATACTCTCGGTTCCAGCAAGTCGCCATTTAGTTATCCCGTGAATCCGGGGCTCGCCACCGGTATCGACCCGAAGACGGGCGGCCCGCTAAACCGGACCGTTGAAATCTGGGGAGCGCCGCAGCATTTGCCCAACGGTTACGCTTACATCTACTCATTTGGATTCGAGTACAGCCTTCCCGCCAAACTCGTCGCAGGCGTCGGTTTTCAGGGCAGTACCGACCACAAATTGATTCGATTAGTGAACCAGAACTTCCTGTACCCGAATAACCCGGCGTTTGGCCCGGTTTTCTTCCCGCAGCCGGATGTCAATTCGAACTTCAACGCTCTGAATGTCCGACTCTCACGCCAGTTCGCGCAGGGTATCCAGTTCCAGGCGAACTACACGTGGTCCAAGAGTATCGACACACTCTCTTACGGCGGACCCGGCGCGGAGACTAATCAAACCTACCCGCAGGATCTGAAGAGCGAGCGCGGGCCTTCGGATTTCGACGCCACGCACAATTTCAATTTTTCCGCGATCTGGGATCTGCCTATCTTCCGAAGCCGCCAAGGTATCGCTGGAGCGCTTTTAGGTGGATGGGAGATCAACCCCATCGTCACTGCTCATACCGGCTTTCCATGGACTCCGAAATCCGGCCAGTCCGTCAGCACTCCCGGTGGACCTTCCATCGGCCCCACGCGACCGATCGCGTACTTCGGCGGCGCGCTCCACGACACTTCGAACGATGAGTTCATTCGCCCAGGCGGCAACTTCCCTGGCGGCGGCGCTAAGTATTTCGATTTCACCAAAGCTGGGCCTCCTGGAATTGGCCGCAATGTGTTTCGCGGCCCGCGCTATTTTTCAACGGATCTCAGCCTTGTGAAACAGACTCGCCTGTCTTCGTTTCACTTGGGCGAAGCCGCCAATCTTGAATTGCGCGCGAACCTCTACAACGCTTTCAACAAGCTGAATCTATCGCCGTTCCGCTTTTTCAGCCCTGGCACCTTCGCCGACAACAATACCTTCTTCGGCCGAGCCGACACGGCTCTCGCGGGACGCGTGGTGGAACTACAAGCCAGATTTAGCTTTTAATAGCGGCATGGCACGCCGCGTTGAGCTCATCATCTGCCTGCTGGCTGGGAGCGTATTTGGTCCCGCCCAGCCGTTAGCCATTGAGCGAATCGGCATTCGTGCCGACGCCCCAGGGAAGCCATTCCCGCATTTCTGGGAGCAGATGTTCGGCTCTGGCCGCGCGGGGCTTTCTCTTCGCGAGAGTTATCGCCGCGATTTGACCGCAACTAAGAAGGCTACCGGCTTTTCGTATGTTCGCTTCCACGCTATTTTCCACGATGAACTTGGCGTGTACGACGAGGACGCACAAGGTAAACCGGTCTATAACTTCTCTTATGTCGATCAGATATACGATGGGCTCCTGGAGCGGAATGTTCGCCCCTTCGTGGAGCTTAGTTTTATGCCGCGCAAGCTGTCGGCCACGGATCATCTTCATCCTTTCTGGTACAAACCGTTTCCTAATCCGCCCAAGGACTACGACCGCTGGGCCGAGCTCGTTTTTCGATTCACGCAGCATCTTATCCAGCGTTATGGCATCGACGAGGTCAGCCAGTGGTATTTCGAAGTTTGGAACGAACCGAATATCGATTTCTGGAGCGGTGAGCCCAAAGAAGAAACCTACTTTCATCTCTACGACTCTGCGGCGGCTGCTGTGAAAAAGGCCGATCGTCGGCTTCGAGTCGGAGGTCCCTCCACCGCGCAGGCTGCCTGGGTTGACCGGTTCATCGATCATTGCGCAAAGCGCCACGTTCCGGTCGATTTCGCGTCAACCCACGTGTACGGAAACGAATCCGCGAAAGATGTCTTCGGAACCGACGAGCGGATTCCTCAAAGCGACATGGTGGCCCGCGCTGCCCGCAAGGTGTTCGACCAAGTTAAAGCTTCGGCGATGCCGGCGTTACCGATCCTTTTTACTGAATATAACGCGACTTATTTAAACGACGTTCAGGTCACCGATTCCACTTACATGGGGCCCTGGCTGGCTAATAACATTCGGCTTTGCGACGGGCTCGTGACCACCATGGCTTACTGGGGCTTCTCGGATGTTTTTGAAGAACAAGGCGTCGTCAAGAAACCATTTTATGGAGGTTACGGCCTAATCGCTGTGGACGGAATCCCGAAACCCGCTTTCAATGCATTTGCCATGCTGCACGACCTTGGAACTGAGAGGATTCCCCTGCGTTCCGATTCGATCATCGCGACGCGGCGCGCCGACAAATCCCTGGTTCTAGCCGTGTGGAATTACGTCCCGGCCGACCAGATCGGAAGCCCAAAGCAGGTTGAAGTTACTATCGAACACGTCTCCCAATTCCATCGGGTCCGCGTTCGCTTGCTCGATCAAGATCATGGGTCGGCACTTACCGCCTGGGAAGCCATGGGCCGCCCCGACTTCCCCAGCCGCGAGCAGCAGAAACTATTGCGCGCCGCAGGCCAAATGCCGCCCGCGGAAGTTCGCCCGTTTTTCGGATCGGTTTCACTAAGTCTGCCCGCGCATAGTCTGGCGCTGGTTGAGGTGATCCCATAGTTCGTCTTGCTGCAATCCTTTTCATATCTGCCGCGGCATCCAAGGCTGCGACTCATGACAACTTGTTTCTCGATGACTTGTCGCGCCGGTCCTTCCAATACTTTATCGAGCAAGCCGATTCCAAAACAGGTCTCGTTCGCGATCGCGCTCACATCGACGGTTCGCCATCTTCAGCGCCCGGGGGTCAAATTGCCAGCATCGCGGCGACGGGCTTCGGACTCACCGCGCTTTCCATCGGCTTCGCACACCATTGGACCGGCGAACCCGAGGCACGTGACCAAGTTCGGAGAACGCTTCGTTTCTTTGCCGAAAACGCGCCGCGGGAACATGGCTGGTTTTATCATTGGATGGATCCAGCGACGGGCCAGCGACGCTGGAATAGCGAATTCTCGTCGATCGACACTGCTCTGCTGCTGGCCGGAGTTCTGACCGCGCGGCAGGCATTCTCCACCGATCCCGAAATTCCGAAACTGGCCCGCCGAATTTACGAACAAGTGGATTTTCCCTGGATGCTTAACGGTGACAAAGCACTTCTCTCCCACGGATGGATGCCCGAGTCCGGCTTTCTGCCTGCGCGGTGGGACACTTACAGCGAACTCATGATCCTCTACTTACTAGCGATCGCGTCGCCCACACACCCGATCCCGGTGGCAAGCTGGAGCGCATGGCTTAGGCCCCGCATCACCTACTCCGGTTTCACTTACGTGTCCGGCGGACCGCTATTCACTCATCAGTATTCGCAAGCATGGATTGACTTTCGAAATCTCAATGAATCCCGCCCGCCATACACCGACTTCTTCGCCAATTCGATTACCGCCACCCTGGCGCACCGCGCATTCTGCATGGATTTGAGCCCTGACTTTGCCACTTACTCGCTGAACATTTGGGGGATCTCCGCATCCGACAGCCCGTTTGGCTATGTTGCCTGGGGCGGCCCCCCGCGCGACCCCGCCATCGACGGAACCATTGTCCCTTCGGCTCCCGCTGGATCCCTGATGTTTACGGGCGACATCTCATCGGCAGCCCTCACCGCTATGCGCCAGAAGTATGGAGACACCATCTATGGCCGCTACGGCTTTGTGGATGCTTTCAATCCGCTGAAGAACTGGATTGATCCCGATGTGATCGGAATCGATCTGGGTATCACGCTGCTGAGCGCCGAAGATCTTAAGACCGGAAAGGTATGGCGATGGTTCATGGCAAATCCGGAAATGCAGCGCGCGCTTCAGCGAATCGGCTTCCAAAAGCACGGGCGCTCTCTGCGACAATCAGGTATCCATGATCGTAGAAATTGACGGTGTCACCCTTCATCTGGCCCATCCCGACCAGCTCAATGTCCGCTGGGTTGGGCAAGAAGAAATGATGCGCCAGTTGCTGGCGGCGTGGCTGGTGGTGCACGACCAGGACATTCCGATGAACCCGCGCCTGCTCGGCAAGCCGGGTGTCGGTAAGACTACGCTGGCCTACGCGGCCGCCCAGCGGTTGGGCCGCGACGTTTTCATCATGCAAGCGACGCTAGACACCCGCCCTGAAGATTTGATCGTCACTCCCGTGATTGAAGGCGCGAGGCAGTTGCGCTATGTCGCATCGCCGCTGGTTACGGCGATGATTCTCGGCGGCGTCGTCATTCTGGATGAAGGCAACAGAATGAGCGAGAAGAGTTGGGCCAGCCTTGCGCCGCTGCTGGATAACCGGCGCTATGTGGAATCCCTGGTCGCGGGCATCAAGATTAAAGCGCATCCGAGTTTTCGCCTCGTTACCACTATGAATGACGACGCTTCCACCTTCGAACTACCTGAATACATTCATTCGCGCTTGCAGCCGCAGATCTTCATCGACTTTCCCGAACGCGATGAAGAGTATCACATCCTCAAGGAAAATCTGCCCTTCGCCGAGGACAAGATTCTGTTTTATGTCACCGAATTTCTTCAGCAGGCACACGCCGCCGATGAGCGCTACACCGTTCGAGACGGCATCAATATAGGGCGGTTCGCCATCAAACTGAAGAGCCTGGCCACTCAGCCCAGCCACGAGACCGATGCGCTGGAGACCGCGGTGATAGAAACCTTGGGAGAAGAAGCATTGCGCTATGCCCGAAGAAATCGACCCGGCGCTTCCTGATTTCGGCAGCTTGCGGCGCGGGCGTTTCACATACTTTCCGGTGGTTCCAGGCCGCCTGGAGTTCGCGCGGGAAGTTCGCCAGGAAATTTTGGGGTCGCGGCCCGATGTGGTCGCGATTGAACTTCCAGTTACTCTGCAACAGGCATTCGAGCGGGCCGTCTCGCGCCTGCCACAGATCTCCGTAATTTTTTACTCCGAACAGCTTTCGGACGATGAAGCCGTCTACGTTCCCGTCGAGCCAGCCGACCCCTTTGCGGAGGCTTTTCGCACGGCGCGTGAGTTGAATATCGGCGTCGTCTGTATTGACCCCGATTCCGGCGCGCGTCCTCATCTTCCCGACGCGTACCCCGATACCTATTCACTCCGGTCCATCACGCGCGAACGATACATCGAGAGCTACCGCCTGTATCCTCAGGAGCGTTCCGAGGCGACAGAGCGGCACGCCGGCGGCATCGCGTGGAAGCTGCAAGGCATCGATCCGATGGCGAAAGTGCTGGTCGTGGTGTCGCTGAATCTGCTGGATCCGGTGCTGGACGCGATGGAGCGCCCGCAGGCGCAACCTTTCAACAGAGTGCGGCGCGAAGGGATTCAAGTTCTGAACCCGCATCCCGATTGTCTTGCGGAAATAACTGCCGAGTACCCGTATCTCCAGCAACAATACGAGCTTGATCGCGACTCACCCGGCAATGCGAATATTGTGGATCGGCGGCGCGCACAGGCAGCCGTTTTTAGGGCCGCTGAAAAGTCTTACGAGGCGTCCACGGGTGAACATGTGGCTCACTGGCAGCGCCGGACTTTGGCCCGGTACACGCGAAATCTCGCTGTGACCAGCCGTGAATTGGTAGCTTCGCTCTTCGATCTCACCGTCGCGGCGCGCTCCGTTGTTGACGATAACTACGCTTGGGAAGTTTGGGAAAATGCCGGCAAATACACTTTCCAGAAGACCGAGTCCGATCTTCCAACAGTCAAGATCTCGGGTGAGGAGGTCTGGATCGATACCCGCCGACTGCATTTGCGCCGACGCCTCCCCAGTGAGAAGCGTCGCCTGCGGCCCGTCGGTCTGCGTCCTCGAAAGAAAGAGACAATTCCCGGCGAGTGGGCCAGCGAACTTAACGGCACCAGCATCTGTTCGTATCCGCCGGAAGATTTGGTGATTGAAGATTACGGGCGTTTTCTCAAGAAGAAAGGCAAGAGCATTCTTTCCGAAGAGCGCACTCGCGTGGAACCGTTTACCACTTCGCTGCTGGACGGGATCGATCTCCGCGAGACCATTCGCAACTGGCATGAAGGGCGGATTTATGTGCGCGATCACCAGAAAATCCAGGGTGAAGTCGGTTCGGTGATTGTGATTTTCGACGAAGACCGCGATGGCCGGTGCCAGTACATGACCACATGGCTCGGCGAGAATCAGAACGAATCGGATATGGCCTTCTATTCGACTTTTCCGTTCGATCACATGGTGGGTCCGGGCATCGGGCGCGGTGAGTACGGCGGATTTCTGATGAGCTTGCCGGCCCGGCGCATGTACGACGTTTGGCAGGACGGCGATTACGATTTCGCCGAGAACAAGCCTGAGCGGTTGCTGCTCGCGGGTTTAGATTATTCCATCCAGAAGTTCGTGGTTTACGTGGCTGCAAAACCACCGCGCTCGGTGTTCCGGAGCATTGCGGCCCGTTATGGGCGAACCATCATCTACGTCCCTATCGGCCAGCTTTCGCCTGTTACGTTGAAGAAGATCCGCGTGGTGCACGTGCTGGACGGCTACGACAAGCGCAAGATCGCAAAGGAATATTTGTGGTGAGCTAGAATGAAGTGAAAGTAGCGGGAGTAACTCAGTGGTAGAGTCTCAGCCTTCCAAGCTGTTGGTCGCGGGTTCGATCCCCGTCTCCCGCTCCATTTTCAACCAAACGGCTAATTCTTATCCCTTCATCGTCATGGTCGACGGATCCCAGTGGCACATGCGCTGCTCGAAGTAACTGATGTTCGATAGCAGGGCCGGTCCCGCCGCGCGGAATCCAAAGGTCGGATCTTCAATCGTCTGCTTGCGGGTGCGCACCGCATTGATGAAGTTCCGATGATGGTCCAGATGATCGTTATATCCGGGAGGCGGCATGAATTTCTCCTCGCTTTCCGGTCGAATGCTATCCGCATTGGCCGGAAGCTTTGGATACTCCGCCTGATATTTCTTAATAAACTCTTCCTGCGTTTTGTCGGCAAACGTTTCTATGGTGTATCCCGGCTCGGTCTCGCGTGGATGACGCATTACCGTGACGCCGTTCCCGATGGTCATGATGCCTTCGCTGCCGATAAATCGAAAGCCCGATGTCTCGCCTGACCCATCTTCAAAATTCACCCGCAGAGCCAAGTTGAACGCGGGATGCTGCGCCGTCTCGGGATAATCGTAAACGCCCAGCAGTAAGTCGGGCACATCACGCCCATCCTTCCAGAAGCGCGTTCCGCCGGTGGCATAAACGCGTGTCGGACCGATTGCGCCAGTCACGAAATGCATCCCTGAAAACAGATGCACGAAGAGGTCGCCCGCCACCCCGGTTCCATAATCGCGATAGTTGCGCCAGCGAAAAATTCTTTTCGGATCGAACGGCACTTTAGGCGCACGCCCCAAAAAACGGTCCCAGTCGATAGTCTGCTCGGAAGCGTCTGGCGGTATGGAATACTGCCACGCACCGATGGCCGAGTTGCGATCCCACCACGCTTCAACCATGTTGAACTGCCCGATCACGCCCTGTTTCAAAAGGTCCTTGGCCTTCTGATAGACCACCGAACTTACGCGCTGGCTGCCCACCTGCATGATCTGCCCAGTCTTCTGGTGGGCGGCTATTACCGGCTTGCCATCGTCGAGGTGCTGGACCATCGGCTTCTCGCAATAGACATCTTTGCCTGCGTTCATCGCGTCGATTGAAATCTTCGAGTGCCAGTGATCGGGAGTCGCGATAATAACCGCATCAATGTCGGGCCGTGCGAGCACCTCTCGATAGTCGCGCGTGGTAAAAATGTCAGCCCCGTGCAGTTCCTTGGCATGAACCAGCCGCCCATCGTACACATCGGCGACAGCGACCAACTTCACTCCGGGCTGCGCCAACGAAGACTTCGTGTCACCGGAGCCCATCCCTCCGAGACCAATCGTCGCAATCTGGACATTGTCATTAGGCGATATCTTGCGGGCGCTCTGCGCGGCTTTCGTGCCGAAGGCGAGCGCGGCCGACGAAGCCTGCAGGAAGTGACGTCGCGACGTGGACATGTGGGTGCTCCTCGATGGTTAGTCTATCTGGTTGGCGGGCAAATACTCAAATTACATGGCTCCGAAGAGATGGAAAAAAAACCGCGTGGCCCGGTCGCTCGCAATTGCCATCCACAAGCCTAAATTTGTGATGGACAACGCCACGATAAGCAGAATGAAACCAAAACGCGCAAGCTCGTTGTATACCGAAACCGGAATGCGCGCGGCCAGCAGCAGCTTCGAGCCATCCAGAGGCGGCACCGGAAGCAGATTGAAGAGCGCCAGATAGAGGCTCAAATTCGCGGCCATCGCCGCGAATTCAGCCAGGGGTGGCAGCGCCCGCAAGGTGAGCACCGAAAGTCCAGTCAGAAAAAAAGCGAAGATCACGTTGCTGATCGGTCCCGCCATGGCCACCAGCGCCAGCCCGTTCAGGCCAAAGCGCAGTTTGCTTGGATTGGTATTCACCGGCTTGCCCCATCCGATAAATCCGCCGCCCATCAGCGAGGTGATGAAAGGAAGTAGCGTGGTCCCCAGCCAGTCGATATGCGCCAGTGGATACAGCGTCACGCGGCCTTCCCGCTCGGGAGTATCGTCGCCCAGTTTGGTCGCCACCCAGGCATGTGAAAACTCGTGAGGGGTGGTCAGCATCCACAGCGCCGCCACATTGATCAGCGCGTGGCTGACTTCTTTGACATCCATTTTATTTTGAGAAATCCGTTCTTTAGCGATGTTCTAGCGTCGGCGAATTACGGTGGACCACAGCACCAGCAGCGCCACAATAATTCCGATTGCCAGCAGGGCCATTGCGTCTCTCCCATCGTAACCGCTTAAACTGGCGGAATGCGCATCACCGCGATTGAAACCATCCATGTCCGCCGTGGGATCACCGTACACTGGGGGCCGATTCAGTGGCTATGGGTCCGGATCCACACTGACACCGGGCTGGTGGGGCTTGGCGAAACCTATCCGCGGCCGGACGCCGAAAAGGCCATCGTCCATCATGCGCTGGCGCCGGTCTTGCTGGGCCGCGACCCTGCGGAAATCGACAAGCTCTGGCTGGATATGTTCCGCGCGGTGTCTTACAGCGGTTGGGGCGGAGCCGAGATGCGCGCCATCAGTGCGATCGATGTCGCGCTGTGGGATCTTGCCGGTAAAGCCGCCAACGTGCCAATTTATCAGTTACTTGGTGGGGCTTCGCGAGACAGTATCCGCACTTACAACACCTGCTACGACCATATCGATTTCATGAAGGAGCCCGTGCGTTTGGCGCGGGAGCTGAAGGCGGCGGGCGTGAACGCCATGAAGATCTGGCCTTTCGACGGTGTGGCTGTCGAAACCGGCGGCAATTTCATTTCCGCGGATCAGATGCGCCAGGGCCTCGAGCCTCTGCGCCTGATTCGCGAGGAATTCGGCGACTCGATGGATGTCGCCATGGAGTTCCACGGCTATTGGAATCTGCCGTGCGCCATCAAGATCGCGCAGGCCGTGGAAGCGTATTCTCCAATGTGGCTCGAAGAGATGCTCCCGCAGGACAACCTAACCGCATACCGTGAGCTGGCGGCGACGACTAGCCTGCCGCTGTGCGTGAGCGAGCGGCTGATGACGCGCTACGGTTTTCGCGAGTTGTTCGAGAACCAAGCCGCGCGCATCGTGATGCCGGATATCTGCTGGTGCGGAGGAATTTCCGAAGCGAAGAAAATCGCCATCATGGCGGAAACGTGGTATCTGCCTATCGCTCCTCATAACTGCGGCGGTCCGGTGCTGCATGCGGCATCGCTTCACTTAGCCGCGAATGTGCCCAATCTTTATATTCTCGAATCGGTGCGCCGCCACTACGGCGACGAGTACATTGGCGTCGTCTCGAATCCAATACCGTCGGTCAACGGGAGTTTCCCGCTGCCTCCCGGTCCTGGGTTGGGTATTGAGCTTCTGCCGGAAGTGCTGAGCCGTCCGGATGTTTCTATCGAGCGCTCGGACTTGCGGTGACTTGCGCGCTACGGAGTCGTCACCAGTATAGCTGGGCTCTGGGCGGAAACGTTCTTGGACGTATCCACGGCAGCCACCGTGTAATAGTAAGTCTTCTTAGTCGTCACCTTGGTATCGGTGTAAGCCAAGGTCGTGGTCGAGCCAATATTTTGGAGCGTCGTCGGGGAAGTCCCGCGATAAATGCGATAGTTCGAAACTTTCACATTGTCGGTAGATGCACTCCACGCAAGCGAAACGCTGGTGCTGGCCACTGCGGTGGTCTGCAAATTCGTCGGCACCGACGGCGGAACGGTATCGGGGAGGCTCTTCCCGGAAATCACCGTGGATTGAGCGGATACGTTGCCGGCGGCGTCGTACGCAGCCACGGAATAATAATAGGCGGCTGTCGGGCTGCAGTTCAAATCGAGGAATGAGTTAGAGGCGGAGCTTGAATAAATCGCCACTGTGGTCGGAGCAGTACCCCGGTAAATTTTATAACCCGTTACGGCTACGTCATCCGTAGATGCTGTCCATGAAAGGCTTATCTGGGTGACGCCCGTCCCAGTGGCTGCCAGACCCGTGGGCACTGTCGGCGGCTGTGTATCCGGATTCCGCTGGGTAGTGGCCGTAATTAACGTCTGGGGAGAGGTATTCTTCAGCGCGTCAAACGCTTCAATGGCATAGTTGTATGCGGTGTTCGCGGTGAGATTCAGGTCCTGAAAGAAGAGGCCGCTGGTGGTGTTTGCAAGGGTGCCATTGCGATAAATATTGTATCCGGCGACCCCAACGTTATCGCTGCTGGAAAGCCAGGTCAAATTAATCTGAGTCGTGGTTGCAGTGTACCCAGGACCAGGGGGGGCGGTGGGCGGTATAGTGTCAATCGGTTTAAAGAACATGTTTTCATAAGCCGTTCCCGTAGGCGTGAACTGGCCCGAGCTGATCGCGACGCCGGATTGAGTGCCCGATAAGGACAGTAACTGCGACGCGGTCATCGTGCCATAAGTCGCATAATCCAGATACACATGGAAATAAGTGCTCCAGAAAGGAGAAATGAAGGTCAACTGCTGATACTGGGCGAAGTTCACGATCGACTGTAGGTAGCTCTGGTCGAGAGGCTCCCAAAAACTAAATGGATCTCGGCCATATATGACTGTCGACGTGAGCTTCCCAAGCTCGCTGTCTCTTTCCTTGTACATCCAGGTTTCCGTCATTCCCACCTGCTTACCGGCCGCGTGCGCAATTTGGGCAATCGTGATCGCATTCGGCAGGTAGGTTCGATTGATCGGATAAATATGCATGTCGACGAATTGCACCGCCGTGCCCGCGAAACTAGTCGCAAAATTCGAAAATCCATTCTGCCAAGTTCCACATCCAGCCCCTACACTGACCCCGGTCACGCCCGTCGCCTGAATCGCAGCCAGCATTTGATTCAGCATATCCGTCGCTCCGCTCACCGTGTTTACGTTGATCTGGAGAGTGGCGCTTGATTCGGTATCTGGCTCAGTTATCACCGACAGATAATCCGGATGAAGTTGCTGCGCAATCAACGCTGCTTGCTGCGCCCGCGATTGCTCATAAGTTGTCCAGGTTAATGTTTTATAGAACACAGGCGCGCTCAGGGTAGAAATTCCCGGCTGCGGAAACACGACAGAATTCTCCACAATCAGTTTCAGGCCTCTGGCGTGAATATCATTGCTGAGCTGGATATAGAAGTTCAGGTAGTTCTGGTAGTCCGCCTGGTTAAGGTAAAAAGCCGGATCGAGCGTGGGAAAGTCAATGTGTACCGTAAACGTGTTAATCCCGAGGGCTTGCAAGGATTGAATTTCATTTAGAACTCCGCTGTAATACCCCGGCCCAAGCAGCAGCCCACCCTGCTCGCAAGAAGCCGATCGAAGCTGGGCCGAATTAATGACCGGATACGGCTGGCCGTTCCATCCGCCGCCTACGATAGTGTTGAAGCTCGTAATCTGATTCGTGAGCTGGGTATATAAGTCCTGGAAAAGCGAAGGAACCGGTGGCGGCGTTTGAGCGTTGACCACCAGGGAAATAAAAAACAATACGAGGGACTGCGGTACAAGTTTGGACATAATGGGGAGAATGCGGGCTGGAAGCTAAAGGATACCGTACAATCCCCAATTTTTGTCTTTGAATGGTACTATCTAATGGCTATTTCTTTGAGCCTTCGAAGGTACCCTCTCCCAATTCTTCCAGCTTAACGATCCCCTTCATCTTGGTGCCTGCGACCTTACCCTTATAAGATATCTTTCCGGTCTGGGTGGTGAAAGAGTACTCCACATCATCTGCTTTCACGGTCCCCTGCAACTCCGCGCTGCCGAAATATCCGGTGTAGGTGCCGGTCAGCTTCTCGCCAGTCTGTTGGAAAACAAATGTGGGACTACCATTCCCGGCCGGAGTATTCACGGAAAAATTCCAGGTGCCTGTAATGTCAGCCGCAAAGGACGACGCAGCCAGAAGAAGAGAGAGAAAAATTACTCGCATCTTTAGAGAATACTCCATGCGCGATCTTTATCACGCGCAGCGGATTTCTCTACGGCGCAATTAGCGCGGCTGGAGTAAGAGGGTGATTCGTGGCGAAGTAGTTCTTCTGCGCCAAATGGCGGTATACGTCACCGGCAACACCCGCAGCCATGGGGCCGATGGAAGGCCTGCCACCCGTCAACAACACCACCACCACAATTCTGTTCTTACCCGCGTCGTTGAAGGAGCCAAACCAGCCAAGATGGGTGCGCCCTTCGCTGCAGGTTCCAGTCTTGCCCATGATTGTGTCTTCCTGCTTGGCGCGTCGCGCGGTCCCGAATTCCACCGCCCCCTGCATCCCTGGCTTGATTTCGTCAATCAAGGGCTTGATATCCAGGTGCCGCTTAACCTGCGGACTAAACGCAGCCAGAGCCTGCTGCGTGCGGGGATATTGCAAATAGTAAAGTGTGCCCCCATTGGCGATCGCCGTCATGATACCCGCAAGCTGTAGCGGAGTCTGCTCAATCTCTTCGCCGAAGCTGGTTAGCATTCCAACACCGCCATTTTTCGGGGGAGCCGAAGGGAAATGACCGGGCTGTTCGCCTGGGATATCCAAGCCGGCTTTTTCGCCGTAACCAAATAAATGCGCGTAGTAATTCACGCGCTCGTAGCCCAATTTCATTCCGAGGTTCGCAAAATAAAAATTATTAGAGTGCGCGATGGCAGTGGTGAGGTCCATGTGGGCGCGGCCAGGGAGGTGAATCAAACTGGTGCGCTCTACTAAGTGCTCCCGTAAAGCCGCCAGGGCAACCGAAACTTTAATGGTGGAACACGGCTGGAATCCGCCGCCTAACGCCAGCTTCTGGTTCACCATGGTAAGGATGCGACCCGTATTGGAATCCACCACGACGATCGACCCGTTGAATTGTCCTAACGCCTCGACTGCCGCCCGCCGGATATCCAGGTCTTCCCCGTCGACATTGTCGCCCGCGGTTGAATCTTTATAGGTGGGCTCATCCCAGGGACTCCATCCCGATCGGGCAACGTGCGACCCGCCATGGGTTTTTCCATGGCGGTGACCATGAACGGATCTAACGGCGGCTCGGTGGCGGGAAGAGCCGCGCGAATGACGGGACGTACCAGCGGCCGCGTGTTTCGTGTGGCGAGATTTAGCCGCCAGACAGTCGCCAGATAAAAACACCAGCAGCAGCGCAAGCTGAATCAGAACTGAAGCGGGAGAATTTAGGAGTCGGCTTTTCATGTTTCGCGCAGATTGTGATAGAACACCGGCTTGAGATCCGGAGGAGCAACCGGAAGTTACAGTTTGAATGAATGTAGTTGTCCTCGTCAATACTACTCTCATTTTAATCGAACTGGATATTTGCAGAATTCCCCTCATTTTCAGGCTGCCGTCCACCCGCCATCGATCGGTATTACGGCTCCATTCACAAATTGCGCTTCCGACGTCGAAAGAAAAAGAGCCAGACTCGCGATCTCTTCGGGCTTGCCCAGCCGTCCAACTGGCTGCCGCTGACTTAACTCCGCTCGCATCTTCTCAAGCTCGTGCGCGTGATACTTTTGCAAGTAACCTTCCACAAAAGGCGTGTCCACGGTTCCGGGACAAATGCAGTTCACGCGAATCTGGGTTGGATAGTCCACTGCCAGTTGACGTGTCATGGCAACAACCGCTCCTTTGGTTGCACAATAGGCGAACCGCTTCTTCACCCCGACGAGCCCCGCAACCGACCCGATATTGACAATGCACCCGGATGAGGCAATCAAGAGGGGCATAGCATGTTTCGTCACCAGGAAGAGTCCTTCCACATTCACTCGAAACAGACGCTGGAAATCCGCCAATTCCGTGTCTTCGACGCCTCCAACCAACCCAATGCCCGCATTGTTGACTAAAATATCCAGCCGGTCGAGACTGCCAACCGACTCCTTAACATGTATATCGTCAGTTATGTCGACTACCAATACAGCAGAACCCGAAAGTTCCGCCGAAAGGCTCTCGGCCTTCTCGCGATTCATGTCTGCAATAATCACGGAAGCTCCCGCGGCGCTAAGTGCCCGGCAAGTCGCCTCCCCGATGCCGCTCGCGCCTCCCGTAACCAGCGCTTTCCGTCCGTCTAATCGAAATGGTTGAGTCATCGTTGCATAATATCCAATCCGGGATGGCCGTCTTGCAGGAAGAGATCATCGCTTGCGAACGATGTCCGCGCCTGCGCCGGCATTGCATCGAGATTGCAGAGATTAAGCGTCGCGCCTTCCGCGAATGGACTTATTGGGGCCGGCCCGTGCCATCGTTCGGCGACCCCTCCGCGCGCCTCCTGATTCTGGGACTGGCTCCCGCCGCACACGGCGCTAACCGTACTGGACGAGTGTTCACCGGCGACCGTTCCGGCGACCTCCTCTATCGAGTCTTACACCAAAACGGATTCGCCTCCCAGCCGGAAAGCCGCGACCGAAATGACGGCCTGCGATTGCGCGATGCCTGGATTTCCGCCGTGGCGCACTGCGCTCCCCCCGGTAACAAGCCGGCCCGCGAAGAAATCGTGAACTGCCGCCCGTTTCTCCGCCGGGAATTGGACCTGCTCGCCGACATCCAAGTAGTCGTCGCGTTGGGCCACATCGCTTTCGATTCCTATCTGTCAGTGCTGCAGGAACGCGGCGCCATCGGGAGTCGTGGCCAATTCAGATTTGGTCACAATCAGGCTCACTCCACCGGACCGGGGCATCCCCTTCTGCTTGCATCCTACCATCCGAGCCAGCAAAACACGTCCACCGGGCGCCTCACCGAAGCGATGCTCTCGGCAGTGTTCGCGCGCGCCGCATCGAAGATTCATCCCGTTTTTTCAGTTGTTTAGAGCCGCATTCCCAGAAAAGTTCTAAGGGCTTCGCTTGCGGCAAACCACTGGTCACTGATATAGTTGAAACGGATTTGATTGTCCCGCTAACCCGGCTGACGTTTCGAGCGACCCGGTCGCCCCTCTCCCCTCTGCCCAGTTGCAGCCAGCTTTCAAATCGAGTTAAGGAGATTTCGTGAAGAACATTTTTGTGGGGAATCTGGATTTCGGGGCAACCGAGGAATCGATCAGGGCGCTTTTCGAAACGCACGGCACGGTCGACCGGGTCAGCATTAAGACCGATCGGGACACCGGACGCTCACGCGGCTTCGCGTTTGTGGAAATGTCGGATGAGGGCGAAGCGGACCGCGCCATAACGGCGCTTAACGGCACCAATTTGGGCGGTCGCGCGCTAAATATCAATGAGGCGCGTCCTAAAACCGAAGGCGGCGGAAGGGGCTTTGGCGGTGGGGGCGGCGGAGGTTATAGCGGAGACCGCGGCGGCAATAGAGGCGGCGGAGGCGGAGGCGGCGGGAATCGTGAAGGCGGCGGCGGCGGCTCTGGTCGGCAACGCCGGGAGCCGCGCTGGTAAGAAGTAGAACCTTGCGCCGGGAGCGGCGCGTCTAAAAATTAGAGACCGGGTGGCCCGAGGTCGCCCGGAACGGAACAAGGGGGCAAATCATGGCCGGTCGATCAAGCACCACCTTCAAAAAGCGCCAAAAAGAGCTCGCTCGCCAAGATCGTCAAAAGGACAAAGCCGCGAAGCGTGAGCAAAGGAAAGAAGAAAAGCTCACCCGCGGGCCTGGCGCCCCTGACGACGATCTAGAGTTCTTCTCCCCCCAGGAGTTCGATTACCTGGATCGACTTGTCATCGTCGAGCAGACCGAAGGCGAACAGTAGAGGTCGACAGCAGGGCCGATGAGCACTCCGGCTCGCTTTCACATTCAAAATTTCGGGTGCCGCGCTACCCAGGCGGATGGGGCGGCGCTTGAATCCCTCCTTTCTGCAATTGGCCTCCAAAGTTCAGAGTCCAGCAGCGCGGATCTTGTCATTCTCAATACTTGCACCGTTACATCCGCCGCCGATTCCGATGCGCGGCAAGCCGTTCGGCGGGTGCATCGCGACAATCCGAGCGCCCGCATTCTGGTCACGGGATGCTACGCCCAGCGAGCCCCCGCCGAACTCGCCGATCTGCCTGGCGTCGAGTGGGTAGTCGGCAACTCTCACAAAAGCCTCATCCCCGAGATTGTCGCAGGCGCGCCTTACCATTCGCATCTGCATGTGGCAGATATCTTTAGTTCGCGGGACTATCTGACCGCGCCGGGTATGGAATCTCTTCCCCACCGGGCTCGGCCCAACCTGAAAATTCAGGACGGGTGCCACAATCGCTGCTCTTTCTGCATCATTCCGTCGGTGCGCGGCCGAAGCCGGTTCTCGCCAGTGGAACAGGTGATCGAGCAGGTCCGCGGACTAAGCGATCGTTACCCCGAGATCGTGCTGACTGGGATCAACCTCGGGCGCTGGGGGCGCGAGACTGGCAGTTCGCTGCGTCTTCCCGATCTGCTTCGCCGGCTTCTCGCCGAGACCCACGCAGCGCGGATTCGGTTGAGTTCAGTCGAGCCGATGGATTTCAGCGACGATCTGCTTGGATTGATGGCCGAATCGCCGCGAATCGCCCCTCATGTTCACGCGCCATTGCAATCTGGGTCGGACGCGGTGCTCCGCCGCATGCACCGAAAATATCGTCCCCGCCACTATGCCGACCGCCTCGCCAAAGCGCGCGCCTGGATGCCCGATGCCGCCATCGGAGCCGACGTCATGACCGGATTTCCGGGGGAGACTGACGCCGAGTTCGAGGAGTCCCGAAGTTTCATTGAGAGCCTTCCGTTTACTTACCTGCACGTGTTCACCTACTCGGAGCGGCCGGGCACGCCGGCGGCTGCAATGCAGGGCGCGGTTCCCATGCAGGTGCGCCGGGCCCGAAACCGCGTTCTCCGCGAGTTAGCCGAGGCCAAAAATCTGGCTTTCCGTCAGAGCATGATCGAGCGAACAGTAAGCGTGGTCACGCTCGAGCACCCCGGCGCGGCTCTGTCGGACAACTACCTCCCCGTGCAGATTGAGAACTGGACGGGAGCGAATCAATTACGTTCAGTCCGCATCGGCTCAGTGACCGAGATTGGATTACGCGAGAAACCACGGCCTGGCCTGATTTTATTGGACGTTGCGGCGCGACGAGCCGGTGATTCGGCAACGCCAGAAACACGAAGTTCAGAACGATTTGGTTGAGCAGCCCCGGACGCATGGGTCATTGATCGGCCGGAGCGTGGAATTACTTTAGATCGAAACTAATTTTTTGTAACGCTCACCCTACCTTGAAACCGCGCCCGATTCCACCGAGGAGCGCGATTCACTCTTACCCAACATATCGGCGTAAACATCCATCAGCTTGGCAATGTCCGCCACGTCGTTTGGACGGCAATTCATCAGCGGCGGCCTCACCGGACCGGCCGGCAAGCCTAGAATTTCCATCGCCGACTTCATCACCGCGACCTCGTAGCCTTTGGCGCGATCGCGAATGGCGTAGAGCGGATGCACGTAGCGATTCATTAGCTCGGTCAACCGTTTCGAATCACCCTTGATGCCGGCATCGGCAAGCGCCAACGACACTCGCGGAGCGATATTCGAAATGCTTGAAGTAAATGCCTGCACACCCACCGAAAAATAGGGGGGAACCACGTCGTCACCAAGCCCGCCGAGCCATGCCAAACGATCACCGACATGAGCCATAATGCGCTGGAGTTTGCGGGCATCGCCCTGCCCGTCTTTCCATGCAACCAGCGACGGAACCAGATCCGCCAGCCGCGACACCATTTGCGGAGTGAACGCCGCCCAATCCCGTGAATACACCATCATGGGCAACGCCGTGGCTGCGCCGATGGCCTGATAGTAAGCGAACAAACCTTCCTCCGGGGCGTTGGAATAATATGGCGGTAATACCAAAAGGCATTGCGCTCCCGCGGCTTCCACGCGGCGCGCGATATCGGTGCCCAGGACCGTTGAGAATCCAGTCCCGGCGACCACTGGCATACGCCCCGCGACGGCTTCCACGGTGACGCGAACCACCTTCTCGATTTCACCAGGCGAGAGCGAATAGAGTTCCCCCGTGCCGCCCGCGGCCACCATGGCGCAGAATGGATGTTCGGCCATTTCCGAAACGTTTCGAGCCAACGCGTTCAAGTCAAGCGAAAGATCGGAGCGGAAAGGGGTAACCGGAAATCCGAAAACGCCAGTCAGGCGGCTGGCAAATTGTCGATGAGTCACATTTTTTGTTGTAACACACGCCTAAAGTTTCACGAAAATCCGCCGATGAAGATATGACAGGACAATTTACATGACACCACTATTCTTAACGTGGCAATTGCCAGGTGCCTCCCACGCCAACGGCGCTGCCCAAGCGGGAAAGAAAGGTATTCAATCTGGCGAGAGCCGCCTCCGGCTCTACGATTTGCGTTCGTGGGTCATCGTGAACAATGAAGTTCGCATGTTGGTCTATCCTAAAGCTGGCGTTTCGCACATCATGCAATCCATCACCAAAACGACCCATCGGGCGACGCCGCCGACTTACCAATATCGCTGGATTCGAAGCAGTTTGGAATGCGCGGAATTAGTATGGTTTATGGAACGGTTCCCGGTGCAGGCCGGGTTAGTATCGCGGCCGGAGCAGTGGCCTTGGTCGAGCGCCCATACGGAATAGGAATGACGGATCACCATCGCGGAAGCACGCGTTTCCAGTTTGGATCTACGTGCTGCCGCATTTCGGCTTGGTCGTCCCGCTTACGGTAGGGAATTTTTTCGTATCGTTCGCGGCCGCGCGCAAGCTGATCCCAGTCAATTGAAATTCCCAGGCCGGGCTTGTCCGGAATGGCCACCGCGCCGTTGTGAAATTTGATGCGGCCGCCTTCCACAACTTCATCGCGCGCCGATTGCCACGGGTAGTGGGTGTCGCAAGCGTAGGTCAGGTTGGGGCACGCGGCAGCCACGTGCGTCATCGCCATCAGGCTGATGCCCAGATGACTGTTCGAGTGCATCGAAAGGCCCATTCCCAGAGTGCCGCAGAGGTGAGACAGGAACTGCAATTGGCGCATTCCACCCCAATAGTGCGGGTCCGAGAGAACAATCTGGACGGAATCGTATTTCGCGGCCTGAACCACGTCTGGAAATGACGTGACCGCAACGTTGCTGGCGAACGGCGTATGAATTCCGTCGGAGGTGAGTCGGCGCCGTGCTTCCGCCATTCCATCCAGACCGGCGCAGGGGTCTTCCAGGTAACCGCCGTGCGAAAGTTCGTGTTGGAGCGCGCGTCCAACTTCGACCGATGTGTCCATGGACCAAGCGCAGTTTGGATCGATTCGAAGCGGAACATACTCTCCGAATGCCTGCCTGAGTTGGCGGATGGATTCGATTTCGAGCGACGGCTCCAGAACGCCGCCCTTCAGCTTTATCTCGCGGAAACCGTATTGCTTGATCATTTGCCGCGCTTCGCGTACCGTGGCCGCGGGATCGAGCACCTCACCGTATTCATCGTCGTACTTGTCGCTGCCAATTCCACCGCCGCCGCCGTGTTTATAGAAGAGATACGCCGAAAAGCAGACCTCATCGCGCACTCGCCCGCCGATCACCTCGCAGACCGGCTGATTGACAGCTTTGCCAATGAGATCGAGGCATGCGATTTCAATAGCCGCAAAGGTGCGCGTATGAAGATCCAGCGGATTTTCGCCGGGGACAAGCCAGGTTTGGGAGTGTCCCCCTGGAACGTCCGACGAAGACCCGGTCAGCGATTGAAATAGACCCGCGAGGCGAAATGGGTTCATGCCTAGCAGGCGAGGTTTCATCGCTTCGAGCGCCCCAAGCGGGCCATCGCCTCCATAAGTCTCGCTGAAGCCTGTGATGCCATCGTCCGACTTAATCTCCACAATGGTGCGAAGGGCGAACGGCGCATGCAATCCGTAAGAACTGCGCAAGGGCGGGTCGGCGATGGCAATGGGATGCAGCGTAACTGAAGAAATTTTCATATGGCGCTCTGGATGCTTAAGGAATTGCGAGGTGAGAGAGATGGAAGTTTTCGTGATTGGCGCAACGCTCTGTGGAAGTCTAGGAGCCGCGTTTTTGCTTCAGAAGGCCATGTTGGGAGCATGGATGCATGCCATCGACCCGGCACGCCGACAGAAACTTTAATCCCGTTTTCGGATCCCGTATGCGCTAATTGTAGCGCGCTATTCTGTATACAAGGTGATGGCGCGGTCCGGGGATCTTTTTGGCAAAAACTAAATTCCTGTCGCTTTGTTTAGCGGCAGTGTCCAGCTTGCCCGCGGCGCAGTCGCCAGAGCTCAATGCCCCGATGCGTGAGCTCGCCGAGATTAGCGGTTTTCGTTTTAAACACCCAGTTCACTTTCAATCCATCGATCGCGACGGAGTAACGCGCTATCTGGAAGCGCGTATTCGCGAAGTGGTGAAGCCCCAGGAAATTCGCGCGGAAGAACTGACCTTGAAAAAGTTCGGCTTCGTCCCGGCGGATTTCGATCTAAAAAAAAACACTCTCGACTTACTGACCGAGCAGGCCGCGGCGTTTTACGACTTTCATCGTAAACGACTGTTTATGACAGATTGGACCTCCGCGTCTTTGCGCGATGTGGCTTTGGTGCATGAACTCGCGCATGCTCTGGCTGACCAAAATTTCCCGCTCGAAAAATACACGCGAAAAGTGGAGCACGATAGCGAGCAATCGCTGGCGCGCGAAGCCGTGGTTGAAGGTCAGGCCACGTGGCTGATGACCGAAGTATTGGCGCGTCGGGCCGGCCGAACGTTAGCCAACCAGGATACCGCTCATGAAATGCTGAAGGCGGCGTCGGATAGTTCCGGCGGGCAATATCCGGTGTACGACCGAGCGCCGCTATTTCTGCGCGAAACGCTGCTCTTTCCATATTCCCAAGGCATGGCTTTTCAGCAGGCAGTGTTCCAGCGCGACGGGAAATCGGCGTTCGCTGAGTTATTCCGCGTTCCGCCGGTTTCGACACACCAGATCCTCCACCCCGCGGCTTACTTTGCCGGAGAGCTGCCCACGTCGCCCAAAATTAAGGGACAGGTGAAGGGCTCGCGGCGTCTGGTCGAAGGCACTCTCGGAGAACTGGAACATGCCATTCTGATGCGCCAGTATGGCAGCCGCGAAACCTCGGACCAAATCGCCCCCCAGTGGCGCGGATCTTCGTATCAATTGCTGGAACATCGCGCGACCAAGCGGCTAATGCTGCTCTACGCATCGGAATGGAAAGACCCCGCATCGGCTCGCGATTTTTTCGAGGCCTATCAAAAGGTGTTAAACGGCAAATGGAAACGCTGCGAAGTGCAGACGCGCAGCGCCTCGGCGATCGCGGGAGAAGGCGACGACGGCTACTTCCGGTTATGGATCGACGGGTCGCGAGTTCGGAGTGAAGAGGGCTTCGCCGATAAGCGTTAGAATGTCCACATGAAGCGCAGGTGGATTTCTCTGGCAATTCTCACGGCGTTGACCGTGTCGGTGGCAGCGGCGCAAACAGTCCCGCGCCCAGCGCCCGAGCTAGCCATTCACATGAACGATGGCTCTCAAATGCTGGTCGGCAAGCAGCGGGGCAAAGTAGTGATTGTCGCTTTTATCCTCACCTATTGCGCGCACTGCCAGAAAGCCATCGAGTCGCTGGTCAAAGTTCAGAACGATTTGGGCGCACAGGGGCTGCAGGTTATGGGTTCAGCTATCGAGGACAACGCCGCAGCCGCCGTGCCAAGCTTTATTAGGCGTTTCAACCCTCCGTTTCCCGTCGGCTCCAACGACCGTCAGGCGGTGCTGGAATTTTTACAGCGATCGCCCATGATGCAGATGATGATGCCGCAAATCGCAATCATAGATCGCAAAGGTGTCATTCGGAGGCAGCTAACCGGGGATGATAAATTTTTTGAAGGGGATCAGGTAAAAAACTTCAAAGATGCGGTTGAGGATTTGCTGAAGGAAAAGACGATTACCAAAAAAAGCACCGCGCCCAGAAAAAAAGTATCCTGAGCGCGGCAATAATTGCGAGTTAACGCGCGGCCGTAGGCGCGGTGGCCAAGCCGGGAGCGAGTGGAGTGCCAATCACTTCACCCGAGACCACCATTTCCACACGGCGGTTCTGCTGCCGTCCAGCTGCCGTATCATTTGATGCAACCGGGTCGGCTTTTCCAAGACCGATGGCAGTGAGCGACGCCGCATTTAGACCCTGGGCTGTGAGATAGTCACGCACCGCATAGGCGCGTTTTTCCGACAGCGTCTGGTTATACACGTCGGTTCCGATGCTATCGGTATGACCTTCAATCGCGAGTTTTAGCGTGGGATAAGCCAGCACGATACCGGTGATCTTGGCTAGCTTCTCGCGGGCCCCCGCGCGCAGCGTGCTCTTGTTGAAGTCAAACAACACATCCGACATATTGACGATTAGTCCGCGGGCGCTGTCGCGTGTGGCCAAAATCATGTTGAGCTGAGTGAGCAGTTTCTGACGAAGTTCCTGCTTCTCCGCTTCGGCTTGCTGCGCGGCCAAACGCATTTTGTCCGCATCGGCTTGCGCAGCTTGCTGTTGCGCAAGTGCGGCTTGACGGGCAGCTTCCGCGGCGGCGCGATCGGCTTCGGCGGCAGCGCGATCTCGTTGCGCGAGGGCGCTCGCGGCTTCGGCGGCCTTCCGGGCTTCATCGGCTTCCATGCGAGCCTTATCCGCCGCAAGACGTTCGGCTTCAGATTGCGCGCTCTGTTGTTGAGCCTGCAACCGCTGCTGCTCGGCGAGGGCGCGCTGGCGAGCCGCTTCATCCGCGCTAGCGTTGGCGGACGCTACCTTATCGGCAGCCGCCTGACGCTCAGCGTCTAACGCTTCAGCGCGCATTTTGCGAATAGTGATGATGCGAGCGTCTTCAGACATCTGAACCGCTTCGCGGGCGTTCGTTTCCATCGACTTCTTGTCACCGTGTTTATTGGAGAAGTAATCATTGGCGTTTTGGAGATCGATCAACGCCTTCTGGTAAGTATCGGCGGCATACTTATCCGCACCGGTAAATCGTGCAATCGAAACCGCGGTCCGCGCCTCGCGAAGTTGCAAGGGCACGCGAGAATCGAAATTTGAAGGCTCGAGTTTGGATAGGTTTACATTGCCTTCGTACATGCCGCGTTGCAGCAATTCATACTTGGCGTCCACTTCTTCGATGGTTCCCGTAGTATCGTTGCGAACAAAATTTTCCATCACGACCACGTCACTCGGCTCGGTCACCGCCCAATAGGGCTCAGCAGTTACGATCATTCCGAATGCCTGTAAGTCGGTCGCCACTTCAATGTGACTGCGGCCATCGTCGTTCTTAACCACTTCACCCATGTTGACCGCCCGGCCCTCAGGCGTAATCGCCCAAAGAACGTACGTCAGGTAGCCCGGGCCGAACTGAGTGGCATCGCCAATCTTTTCGAAATGTGTTTGAACTTTGGTCGCGCCGGTGTTGCTTTCCACTTTGGCATCGCCTTTTGCGAGTGGCATCAGCGCGGTACCACGGAAATCAACCATGGTGGAACCCTTGCGATGATGAAAATTTACGGCCTTGGTTGTCCGCGAAACAACCGTCACGCGAAAGATGGGTTGTGGCGCATCGCCACTTTGCCGGATGACAGTTTGAGTGGGGTTTGGTTCTTGCGCTTGCAATCCCGCAACTCCCAAACCTCCGATTAACAGCAATGACAAACCAGTTTTCATAGTTTTAGACCTCAGCCCATGAAGCATGCACGGGGGATGCCAAAGCCGGAGAACCGACCCAGGGATAACAGTATTGGATCGTACACACGTCTTGATTGCGGTTAAGTGCTCTGGCTCCGCAAAATGCCGTCGAAGGCCGGGCGAAGCCGTTTGAAGAGGATAAACCAGCAGACAGTGGCAACAGCACCAGGCGCGACGCCCTCGGGATTCATTAGCGCGTGGAAAATGAGAATGTTGACGATCACGGGACCGATCAATGTGAGCGCCAGCGGCACATAGCGGTTAACGAGAAAAAGGATGCCGCACGTGAGTTGCACCAGGAAGATGGGAACGGTGTAATGCGATGCTATAAGCGCACCGAAGAACTGGCCGGCGAGTGGTGGCATGGGGGGCGCCGGAAGGAATTGCAGGAAGCCATTCAGCCCGAAGATGGTGAACATGATCCCCAGTAAGTAGCGGGCGATGGTCGATGCGATTTTCATAGGTTCTCCTGGTTAGTTCCGAAACTAATATTACGCCGCCTGGAATTGCGCGCGGATGGAATCGATGTGGGGCTGGAAGCAGTGAAGAATCGCGCTTTTTTGCCTTTAATTGTAACGGACTGAAACGAAATGGGCGCCCTCGCCCTGCGCGCTCGGGTCAAAACGTGGAATGATAATTAATGGAATAGCCCGATGGAAACCCAAGACGAAATCGATTGGTCGAATTGCCCGCTAGTCGAAATCAAGCCCGGCGTGCAAAGTGGTGCTCTGGTGCTTCGCGGGACGCGGATGCCCGTCAGCGCGATTATCGACAATTTCGATTATGGTGTGAGCGTGTCCGAAATTGCAGAGCAGTTTGAATTGCCAGTCGACAGCGTCGAGGCGATTGTAGCGTACGCCAAGAGCCACCGCGTTGCGCATCCTGTTTGACAAAAACGTTCCTGCCGGTGTGCGTCAATTCCTGTCTGGGCGCGACGTGTCAACGTTCGTCGAACCTGGCGGGCCGTCGACTCGCGCTGGTCGTGCTTGGGTCTAACATTTGGCCGATCGTTCGAGGCCACGGCGTGACAATAACGGCCGCGATGGATGCGGTTACACCCGGCAGTTATGAATTTATCGAGATGGCGTTGCCGCCGAAGCGGCGAAGACCATCGTCTGAAGAACGACGCTAGTAGGCCGCCCTAGAATGTGCCCGCCAACTCCACCCCATGCGCCTCCAGCACTTCCAGAAACCGCTGCGCGGCCCGCGTAAACCGCTTCTTGCGGCGGTGCACTACACCAACCGGCCGCACCAGACCCGGCGCATGAAACGGGATCGACACTAACCGCCCTTGCTCGATCTCTAACTGCATCGTCCGCTCCGGCAGAATGCTCAGGCCTGAACCGTGGGCCACCGCTTCCTTTATCATCTGGATGTTGTCGAATTGCATCACGACGGTGACGGCGACACCCTGCTCCCGAAGAAAACGATCCAGCTCTTTGCGAATGGAGAGATCTTCATCGAAGGCCACGAAATCGAGCTGCTCCAGGTCGGCGGGGCGCAGCAGAGAGCGTCCGGCAAGGGGATGGTCGGGGTGCGCCGCGATCGCCATCTGCTCGGCGCGCCAGGGAATCACGGAAATCTCGCGGCTGGGCTCGGGGTAGCTGACGATTCCGAGATCGGCCTGATCCGCCAGCACTGCTTCATACACTTTTTCGGGGCGCAAATACTCCACGTGAACTTGGCAATCCGGGCAGACCACAGCGAATTGCTCGCGCAGGCTGGCCATTTCCGAGAGACCCACGGAATAAATCGAGGCCACGCGAACCGAACCCTCAACCGACCCGCGAAGTTGTTCCAGGCCGGTCAACAGCTCCTCTTCGCGACGAACCACCTCGCGGCAGAAGTCCAAAAAAAGCTTTCCGGCGGTCGTGACCGTTAGGGGGCGCGTGCCACGGTCCAAAAGTTCGGATTCGAGCTTTCTTTCCAATTCCTGAATATATTGGCTCGCGGCGGACTGACTGATGCCGTTGATGGCCGCCCCTCGACTCACACTGCGCAACTGAGCAATATCCCGAAACAGCTTGCAATCAGCGGAGATCACGTTACGACTTTAGCATAAGATTTTCTTATTTAAGCCATACTCCTGAATTGTGTTGCCTAATATTCGCAGACCTTGTTATAGTGCTAGGAACTACCCCGAAAGTAGCCCTATGAAAAGCCATTCCCTTCGCAATGGTCTCCCTGAAGCACAGGGATTGTACGACCCTCAAAACGAGCGCGACGCCTGCGGTATCGGCTTCGTGGCCCATATCAAAGGCCAAAAGTCTCACGACATCATTCTCAAGGGCATCCAGATTCTCATTAATTTGACGCACCGGGGCGCGTGCGGGTGTGATGCGGAAACTGGTGACGGCGCGGGCATTCTCATTCAGATTCCGCATCGGTTTTTTGCGCGCGAAGCGGCAATTTTAGGCTTTACGCTGCCGCCGCCAGGCGAATACGGCGTGGGCATGATTTTTCTTCCCGTGGATCCGCAGTCGCGTCTGAAATGCGAAGGCATTCTTGAGCGCGTGGTTACTGAGGAAGGGCTCACGATGCTGGGCTGGCGCGATACGCCAACCGAAGGAGAGGCTGTGGGCCGGGTGGCTCGCGCTTCGCAGCCCTACATTCAACAGATTTTTGTCGCCCGCGGGCAAGGCATGGCGGAAGACGAGCTGGAGCGGAAGCTCTACGTGGTTCGTAAACGCGCGGAGATTGAAATCGCCAAGTCGGACATCGAGGATAAGGAGTCGTTTTACGTTCCTTCCCTCTCGGCGCGAACCATTATCTACAAAGGGCTTCTGCTGGCTCCCCAAATTGCCAAGTTCTATCCGGAGCTTTCCGATCCCGATGTCACCAGCGCATTGTGTCTGGTGCATCAGCGCTTTTCGACGAATACTTTCCCCACTTGGCAACTGGCGCATCCTTTCCGCTACATCGCGCATAACGGGGAGATCAACACCGTTCGCGGCAACGTGAACTGGATGAATGCGCGGCAATCAATTCTTTCTTCGCCGCTGTTCGGCGACGATATCAAGAAACTTTTCCCGATCAATCCTCCGGGCGGAAGCGACTCATCGTCGTTCGACAATGTGCTGGAGCTGCTGGTGCAGTCGGGCCGCAGCCTTCCTCATGCCATGGCTATGCTGATCCCGGAAGCGTGGTCTACCAACCCGCACATGAATGCGGACAAAAAGGCATTCTACGAGTATCACTGCTCGCTCATGGAGCCTTGGGACGGGCCCGCCGCAATCGCTTTCACCGACGGCAAGGTGATCGGCGCGACGCTGGATCGCAATGGATTGCGCCCGGCGCGCTATCTGGTGACAACCGACGACCTGGTGGTTCTTTCATCCGAAACTGGCGTGATGCCAGTGCGGCCGAAGGACGTCCGCATGAAGGGGCGTTTGCAGCCGGGGAAGATGTTCCTGGTGGATACAGTCGAGGGTCGTATTGTTTCCGATTATGAATTGAAAGAGCGCTTGTACAGCCGGCAGCCGTATGCGAAGTGGCTGGAAGACAACCAGATCACCATTGAGAAGCTGCCCGAGCCGCCGCGCTTTCACGGCTCGAACGACGCGACGATTTTGCGAAGGCAGCGCGCGTTTGGATATACGGACGAGGATCTGCGCATTCTCCTCACACCGATGGCGGCGACGGGCGACGAACCTATTGGATCGATGGGCACCGATACGCCGCTGGCGTGTCTTTCGGACAAGCCGCAGCCGTTGTTTCATTATTTCAAGCAGCTTTTCGCCCAGGTTACGAACCCGCCGATCGATCCGATTCGCGAAGAGATGGTGATGTCTCTCATTTCCTATATTGGAGCCGAGCGCAACATTCTCGCCGAGACGCCGGAGCACTGCCACACGCTCAAGCTGCCGCATCCAATCCTGAATAATCGGGATCTGGAGAAACTGCGGCGCGTTTCGCATGGCGATTTTCTCGCGACCACGCTGCCTACGCTGTTTCCCGTGGCGGAAGGAGAGCGCGGTCTCACGCGATCGCTCGATGGATTGGGGCGGCGCGCATCGCTGGCTTTCCAGTCGGGCTATAACGTGTTCATTCTTTCGGATCGCGGCGTAGATGACGACTATGCGCCCATCCCCAGCCTGCTTGCCCTTGCGGCGGTTCACAATCATCTGGTTCGCGAAGGCACGCGGTCGCAGGTTGCGTTGATTATCGAATCGGGCGAACCGCGCGAAGTCATGCATTTCGCGCTGCTCATCGGGTACGGCGCGAGCGCGGTGAATCCGTATCTGGCCATCGAAACGTTTGAAGATTTAGGCCGGCGCGGATACCTGCCCGACGGCGTCACGCTTGAGAGGGCGCTGTACAACTACATCAAGTCCGTAAACAAAGGCTTGTTGAAGGTGTTCTCGAAGATGGGTATCTCCACGCTGCAAAGTTACCGCGGCGCCCAAGTGTTTGAAGCGATTGGCCTTAACAGAAAGCTGGTGGATAAGTATTTCACCGGTACGGCGTCGCGCATCGAAGGCGTTGGGCTTGAGGTGCTGGCGGAAGAGGCGCGCATGAAGCACGCATTCGCTTTCTTGCCCATCGGCGAGAACGAAACGGAGCTATCGACCGGCGGCAATTATCAGTATCGCGTGAACGGCGAGTATCACTCCTACAACCCGCTGACGGTGAGCAAGCTGCAACAGGCGGTTACGCAATCCAGCTTCGAGACTTTCAACGAATATTCGGAACTGATCGACAACCAAAACCGGCACCTGAATACGCTGCGCGGGCTGATGGAATTCAAGACCGGCACGCCCATTCCGCTGGACGAAGTGCAGCCTGCAACGGAGCTGGTGAAGCGCTTCGCCACCGGTGCGATGTCTTACGGCTCCATCAGCAAAGAGTCGCATGAGACGATTGCCATCGCGATGAACCGCATCGGCGGGAAATCAAACACCGGCGAGGGCGGCGAAGACGAAGACCGTTTCCAGCGCGATCCGGACGGCAATCTGCGGCGCAGCGCGATCAAGCAAGTGGCTTCGGCGCGCTTCGGCGTGACGACGAATTACCTGGTGAATGCCGACGAGCTGCAGATCAAGATGGCCCAGGGCGCTAAGCCCGGCGAAGGCGGCCAGCTTCCGGGCCACAAAGTGGATGATGTGATCGCGAAGGTGCGGCACTCGATCCCGGGCGTGGGGTTGATTTCCCCGCCCCCGCATCACGACATCTATTCGATTGAAGACTTGGCGCAGTTGATTTACGACTTGAAGAACGTGAATCCGGCGGCGCGAATTTCGGTGAAGCTGGTGGCCGAAGTGGGCGTGGGGACGGTGGCCGCGGGTGTTGCCAAAGCACATGCCGACGTGGTGCTGATCAGCGGACACGATGGCGGCACGGGGGCGTCACCGTTGACCAGCATCAAGCACGCAGGCATTCCGTGGGAACTGGGCCTGGCCGAGGCGCACCAGGTGTTGCTGCTGAACAATCTGCGCAGCCGCGTCACCGTCGAGACGGACGGTCAGCTAAAGACGGGGCGCGATGTCGTGGTGGGCGCGTTGTTGGGCGCCGAGGAGTTCGGCTTCTCGACGGCGCCGCTGGTGGCCGTCGGCTGCATCATGATGCGTGTCTGCCACTTGAACACGTGTCCGGTCGGCGTGGCCACGCAAGATCCCGAGCTGCGCAAGCGTTTCACCGGGGACGCGTCGCATGCGGTGAACTTCATGCGTTTCGTCGCGCAGGAGGCGCGCGAGCTGATGGCGTCACTGGGTTTCCGCACCTTCAACGAGATGGTGGGCCGCAGCGAATGCCTGGAGACGCGGGGGGCGATCGATCACTGGAAGGCCAAGGGCATCGACCTGTCGACGATCTTCTACAAGCCGACCGTGCCGGACGACGTGCCGGGTCGCTGCACCATCGCGCAAAACCATTCACTTGAAAAGGAGCTGGACGACCGGACCTTGATTCCGCTGTGTCGCCCGGCCCTGGATGACCAGCGTCCCGTCGAGGCCAGCCTGCCCATTCGCAACACCCATCGGACGGTGGGCACGCGGCTGGGCAGTGAGGTCACGCGGCGATACGGCCCAAGTGGCCTTCCCGACGACACGGTACAGCTACATTTCACGGGGTCGGCGGGGCAAAGCTTCGGCGCCTTCGTGCCTGCGGGCATCACGCTGACGCTTGAGGGCGACGCGAATGATTATCTCGGCAAGGGCTTGTCGGGCGGCAAGATCATCGTTTTCCCGCCGAAGAACGCGACCTTCGTGCCCGAGGACAACGTCATCACCGGCAACGTCGCTTTTTACGGCGCGACCAGCGGCGAGGCGTACATCCGGGGCATCGGCGGCGAACGCTTCTGCGTTCGCAATAGCGGCGTGCGCGCGGTCGTCGAGGGCGTGGGCGACCACGGCTGCGAATACATGACGGGGGGCCGCGTGGTTGTCCTGGGCGCGACCGGCCGGAATTTCGCCGCTGGCATGTCAGGCGGCATCGCCTATGTCCTAGACGAGGGACGATCATTCGCCAGCCGCTGCAACGGCGAAATGGTGGGGCTGACGGGTCTTGACGATGCGGACGAAATCGAGGTCGTGCAGACGATGATCCGCAGCCATTTCGAGGCGACGGGCAGTCAGCGCGCCCAGACCATTCTGACCAACTGGGCGCACTGGCGGCCGCTGTTTGTCCAGGTGATGCCCAACGACTACCGACGGGTGTTGGAGGCGCAGAAGCAGATGCGGCAAAAGGGTCTGTCGCCCGAAGAAGCCGAGATGGCAGCTTTTGAGATGAACACGAAAGAGCCCGCGCGGCTGATCGGCAAATAACAGGTCATGGGCAAGCCGACTGGCTTCATTGAATACCCGCGAACGATTCCGATTTCCCGACATCCCCGGGAACGCATCGCAAGCTGGGGCGAATTTCACGAACACCTGCCCGAGGAGACGTTGCGCGAGCAGGGCGCCCGCTGCATGGACTGCGGCGTGCCGTTCTGCCACACCGGCAAGCTGATTGAAGGGCTGACATCGGGCTGCCCGCTGAACAACCTCATCCCGGAATGGAACGATCTGGTCTATCGGGGCCGCTGGCGCGAGGCACTGGACCGCCTGCACAAGACCAACAACTTTCCCGAGTTCACCGGTCGCGTCTGTCCGGCGCCTTGCGAGGGATCGTGCGTGCTGGGCATCAATTCGCCCGCCGTGACGATCAAAAGCATAGAGGTGTCCATCGTTGATCGCGGCTTCGACGAAGGCTGGATCGTCGCCGAGCCGCCCAGCGTGCGCACCGGCAAGCGCGTGGCGGTTATCGGGTCGGGACCGGCGGGGCTGGCGTGCGCGGCCGAGTTGAACAAGGCGGGGCATACCGTGACGGTGTTCGAGCGCGCCGATCGCATCGGCGGGCTGTTGCTGTACGGCATTCCACCCATGAAGCTGGACAAGGGTCTGGTCGACCGGCGGGTGAAGTTGCTGGCGGAAGAAGGCGTCCGTTTCGTGACCAATGTCGAGGTGGGCAAGAACTACGCGACGGCGCGGGTGCGCGAGGAATCCGACGCGGTCGTGCTGTGCGGGGGGGCCACCTGGGCGCGCGATCTGGGCGTCGAGGGGCGCAGCCTGAAGGGCGTCCACTACGCGATGGAATTCCTGACGGCGTCGACCAAAAGCTTGCTGGACAGCGGCCTTGCGGACGGCAAGTACATCTCGGCCAAGGACAAGAATGTCATCGTCATCGGCGGCGGTGACACCGGCACGGACTGTGTCGGCACATCGCTGCGCCATGGTTGCAAAAGCCTGGTTCAGCTTGAAATCCTGCCGCGCCCGCCGGACGATCGCGCGTCCGACAATCCGTGGCCGCAGTGGCCCAAGATCTATCGCATGGACTACGGGCAGGAGGAGGCCGCCGCCCTGTTCGGCGCGGACCCGCGGCAATACGCCGTGCAGACCAAGCGCCTGGTCGGCGACACCGACGGCAACCTGCGCAGCGTTCACGTCGTGGGCATCCGCAAGGCGGCCGGCCCGGGCGGCGCCCCGCGCTTTGAAGAGATCCCGGGCACCGAAGGTGTGCTGCCCGCCGACCTGGTGTTGCTGGCGATGGGATTTGTCGGGCCCGAACGCGAAGGCCTGCTGGCGGATCTTCAGGTCAAGCTGGACCAGCGTGGCAACGTGGCGGTTGGCAGCGACAAGCAAACCAGCGTCCCGGGCGTCTTCGCCGCCGGCGACATGTCGAGGGGCCAGTCGCTAATCGTGTGGGCGATAGCCGAGGGCCGTCAGGCCGCCAGGGGAGTCGACCGCTTCCTGATGGGCGAAACCGCCCTCAGTTAGATGCGCGCAGGTGCTTGATGCGCAGACTGCGGAACATGACCGGATCGTTGTGACCCGCGACGCCGAAGAATCCCGACGTCCGATCCTTGCCGGGGTGGGCCTTGCCGTTCATGAATTCGGTCACCTTCGAAAGGTCGGCGTCCAGGATCGTCGTGCCGTTCAGTTCCACCTTGATCGTCGACCCCCGCACGGTGACCTGTTCGAAGTTCCATTCACCGACGGGGCGCAGGTAACCCCGGTGGGCCGCCACCTGGCCGTAGGCCGAGCCGTGGAATTGCCGGGCGTCGAGGGTGGCGTATTTCGGAAACTCGCTGTCCAGCACCTGAAGTTCGCACATCCCGTCGTAGGCCGTGTCGCCGGCGCCCGGGTAACGAATCGCCAGGCCATTGTTCCCGCCGGGCGGCAGCTTGAATTCCAGCCGGGCCACAAAGTCCGACGTCGATTGCTTCGCGTAGATCGTTCCGCCCTTGCCCGGCTTGCAACGGATGGCGCCGTCGACGATCTCGTAGTTGTCCAGCGGTCCATCCCAGTCGGAAAAGTCGCGGCCGTTCCACAATGACTTGAAATCGCGTTCGTCCGTCGCGGTCAGGGCTGCCATGGCCTCGTCGTACGGAATGTCGCGCACGTACACGTTGCGGAACCAGGTCGGCTGCGTGTGCGCCTGCAATTCGATGGGCCCCGTGACGGCGGCGGGTTTGTCGCGCTGCTTGTAATTTTCCAGGGCCACGCGGTCGACGACCAGTTTGCCGTTCAGCCACACCCAGACCAATTCGCCCACCATGCGCACACGCAGGGCGTTCCACTGCCCCACCGGCCGGTCGGCGCGGACGGCAGGTCGATTGCCGGCCTTGACGTTGTTCCACAGGGCGCCCGAGCCCTTGTCCGCCCCGTGCTGCAGGGCATCGGCATTGTCCGGATCCCACAGTTGCACCTGGGGCAGGCCGCGCAGGTAAATGCCGCTGTCGCCCTTGGCCTGCACCTTCCAGTCAATCAGTAACTCGAAATCGCCGAAGGACTTGGTCGAAACCAGGTTGCTGCCGGCGCCGTCGTTGGCCAGCACGCCGCTGTCGGCCCGCCAGTGGTCGGCGGGTGCTTGCCAGCCGGCCAGGCTGCGGCCGTCGAACAGGGCCACGAAGCCCGGCGGTGGCGTGCCCGGTTGTGTCGGGGCGGCGGGGGTGTGTGTGGTGGCGGCGCAGGCGCAGCCAAGGATCATGAGCATGAGAAGGCCGGGCCAGGTGCGGGTTACAGACATGGTCAGACTTTACAGGCCGCCCCGCCGAGCGGCCAAGGAGAACAGCGACCCGTCGCAAGCGCTGTCACCGAATCAGGAAGGCGATGTCGACGCGACGAAATTCTGAGGCGTCCGGGGCGGGCCGGTCGCCCTGGTGTCGGGGATAACTGGGGGGACGTGGCCCTTTGGGCTGTATTTCCGGTTCCTTGGGGCCAAGGTGGCATCCTGGTATGGCTAATGCTGCCAAGGTCGGCACTGGCAAGTTTCGGTATGGACAAGGAGGCTCTGATGACACGCAAGCACACGGGACACACGGGATTGTGGTTGGGCGCGGCGGGGCTGGCGGTTGTTTCGGTGTTGGGTGCTGCCCGCCCGGCGCAGGCCTGCGGCGGTTTCTTCTGCAGCCAGACCCGGGTCGACCAATCGGGTGAGCAGATCGTCTTTTCGATCTCCCCGGACCACGTGACGGCGTACATCCAGATCTCGTTCACCGGGAAGGCCAAGGATTTCGCGTGGGTGGTCCCCGTGCAGTCGAAACCTGTTATCAGCGTCGGCTCGCAGGCGGTCTTCACGCAGCTTCAGGGGCGGACCACGCCCGTGTTCAACGTCGATTGGGGCACGTCGATCGCAGGCCAGTGTCAGGGAAGGTCTGTTGACCTTGCGGGTGCAGCGGCCCCCACCGCTGGCGCCAAGGACGCGACCGGCGTGCAGGTGGTCGACGAAAGGGAAGTCGGGCCGTACAAGACGGTGACCCTGGAATCGAAGGACGCCGATGAACTGATCAAATGGCTGAACGACAACGGCTACGAGCAGCCGGCTTCGTCGACGCCGCTTATCAAGCACTACGTCGACAAGAACATGCTGTTCGTGGCCCTGCGGCTTAAGCAGAACGCGACCGTCGGCGAGATCCAGCCGCTGGTCCTGGACATGGACTCGGATCCCGAGGCCTGCGTGCCGCTGATTCTCACCCAGGTGGCGGCGACGCCCGACATGCCGGTGCGGGTGTACGTGCTTAGCGACTACCGCGCGTTTCCGCGCAACTGGTTCCACGTCGAGATCAACGAGCGCAGGATCAATTGGCTTGCCGGTGGCAGCAATTACGGGGCGCTGGTCACGCAGGCCATCGACGAAGCGGCCGGACACGCCTTCGTGACCGAGTACGCGGGGCCAAGCAGCATCATGAAGGGGACGCTGTATACGCCCGGGCGCTGGAATCTGGAGGCGCTGCGTGGAATCACCGATCCCGCGCGTTTGGTCAGCACGATTGCGCAAATGGGGTATCCGCGGGATCAGACGATGCTGGCGCTGTTTCGGACGTACATTCCCGAGCCGCAGTTGCTGGTCGACAAGGGGGTCAGCGAGACCGCGTTCTATAACGGCATCGCAAATTACAAGACAGAGCTTGCCGGCTTTCAGGTGAATATCGATGCTTTCATCGCGGCCCTGGACGCGGCCGTTGTTCAGCCGGCCAAGGGGGCGCAGGCGATGTTCGACGGCAAGCCCTATCTGACGCGCCTGTATTCGACGGTATCGCCCGATGAGATGACCCGCGATCCCCTGTTCCACATGAACCCCGACCTGCCGCCTGTCTCGAACGTGCACACGGCCCGGGGCACAGGCACGTGCTCGGCAGATGGGCAGTTGCAGAACATCATGCTGACCCTGCCCGGCGGCGACCGCATCTTGCTGGACCAGCCGTGGCGGCCCTATAGCAGCAACACGATGTGGACCTACGCGGCTTCCGAGTCGGCCGCGCGCACGATTGAACTGGTGGGAACTTCCGGAAAGCCCATTCGTTATACGCGTGCCCAGGCCAAGGTCGCCGACGTGTACCTCGACAAGGAATCACCCGAGTTGGTGCGGGGCAGGGTGCCGGCTGGGTTGATTTCGATGCCTGCGTCCACCTCGGGCGGGTGTCGCGTGACGGGGCGGGCCGATTCGGCCGACCCGCTGGTCCTGCTTCTTCTGTCGGCCCTGGTGGGTGCTGTCATCCGGGAGCGCCGTCGAAGGTAGGTCTCAATGTTGTCGCGCACAACGTTCGTTTGCCCCGTCGGCCTGCTGTGCGCGCTCGCCGTTCTCGGGGCGGGCTGTGGCGATGACACGGCCCCGTCGTCCCCGGCCCCGTGTGGCGGCTCGGGGACGATATGCACCTGGGCCGGTACGGGCGAACGATCATTCAATGGTGACGGGCGGTCGCTGGCGGATACGTCTTTTTACTGGCCAATGGATCTCGAGATCGCGCCCGATGGCCGGGCCTATGTTCTCGACTGGCAGAATCACCGGGTCAGACGCGTCAACGCCGATGGCCGCGTGCAAACCGTGATCGGGACCGATTTCGTGGGCGACGGGCCGCCTGATGGTTCGGACGCCACGGCGGCCGGCGCGCCGGGAACCAAGGTCGAGCTGAATCATCCGACGGACATTCAGTTCTTCGCCGACGGTACGCTACTGCTGGCGGCCTGGCACAACCACAAGCTGCGTCGCTTCGATCCGGTGACTGGCCGCGTGACGGTGATCTGCGGTGGCGCGGCCGGGGATCGGGGCGATTTCGGCCTGGCGTCCCGGGCGCAGCTGAACCAACCGAAGGCGATTGCCATCGATCCATCGGGCGACATCTACGTGGCGGACTCGCGGAATCAGCGCATCCGGCGCATTCAGGCGGACAGCCAGATGATCACGACGGTCGCGGGCAGCGGCAAGAAGGGCTTTGGCGGCGACGGGGGCGATCCCCTGCGCGCCGACTTCTACATGCAGCTGGTCGACGAAAATCCTGAACCAGGTGGCGGCATCGCGCTGGACGCGACCGGGCGCCTGTATGTCGCCGATACATTCAACAACCGCATTCGTCGCATAGATTTTTCGGCCAGCACGGTCGAGACCATCGCGGGCACCGGCGTGCCTGGCTTTGGCGGCGATGGGGGCCCCGCGACGCAGGCGCTGCTGATGCGGCCCCGCGATATCGAATTCGGAGCCGACGGACGCCTGTACATCGCCGACACCGACAACCACCGCGTTCGCGCGGTCGACCTTGCGACAGGAACAATCGCGACAGTGGCGGGCGGGGGCATGGGGGCGGGTGGCGCTGGGGG
>JANYJA010000257.1 GCA_025358575.1 Terriglobia bacterium | reverse complement strand
GGGCGACGCGAACGCCCGCCACGACCCGCGCGCCGCTGCCAAGCCACTGGTTTCCACCTTAAACTCCTGAACCGCATCGGGAAACGCAATCGGTAAAGTGGTGCCGGACATAAAATCGTAGTGGCTGGCGCCGTCCAGTAGCCAGTCCGTTGCGCCACCGCCGATGGGGAGCGACGCCATGCCGCCAATTGAAAGATAAGGCCGCCCGCTAAAAATTCTGGAGTCGCTGGTGCCGGTTTGCACCGCGCCACCGTTTAGTGTCACCAAGTCCGTCACTTGGCGTCCGTTCAGCGGCAGTTCCATAATCCGCTGGGTTTCCACCACCGCGCCAATACCGGAGCTGCGCGTTTCCACCAGAGCCGCGTTGGCCTCCACGTTCACCTGATCGGTTATCGAGCCGACTTTCATCGAGATTTCGATCGCGGGATCCGCATTTACCTGCAGCACGATACCGGTTTGTATCGCTTTTGAAAAGCCGTCTTTCGCGACTTCCAGGCGATAGGGGCCGACGGGAAGATTGGTCAAAATGTAGCTGCCCGCAGCGCTACTTTGCACAGCGCGGGATGCACCCGTTTCTGTCTGTGTGGCTTTCACTTCGGCTCCCGGAACCGCCGAACCGCTGGTGTCCTGAATCGTGCCGTGAATTTGCCCCGTCCCTTGCGCCCAAGCGATCGAACAGGCGAAAATCAAAGCGAGGACCGTTGTGCAGAGATGTGTGCAGAAATGTTTCATCGCAAGCCCCCTATTTGAAAAAACCGTCAAACACTGAATTGGATTAGGGTAGTCTTTCACCGCTGTTGTCCGAAGTCAAGCCCCGACCTTGACTTCCAGCGCCGGATTCAGCACAATAGCCAGCCATGGAACACTTGCCGTATTCGCGACGCCGTTTTCTGACAGGACTGGCCGCTGCGAGCTCCGCTGCTCTGCTGCCCTGCGATCGACTGGTCGCGCAGGGAACCGCTATGCCACGTTTGATTAACGTGCATCATCACCTCACAGCGCCCGCCTACGTCAAATTTCTTACGGACAATAAAGTGCGCGAATTTCCCGTCAAGACCGCGACGGAAGGCATCGAAGATATGGACAAAGCCGGTGTGACCATCGCCTTGTGCTCCACCATCGGCCCCGGGATCTGGTTCGGCAATCTGGCAGATACGCGCCGCCTGGCTCGTGAGATTAATGAATACGCGGCCAGAGTAGTTTCCGACTATCCAGGCCGGCTGGGCATGTTCACCATGCTGCCCTTGCCCGACATCGACGGCAGTTTGAAGGAAATTGAATACGGCTTCGATAAGCTAAAAGCCGACGGCGTATATATGTACACCAACTGGGGCGGCAAGTCTCTTTACGGGGACAAATATCTTGGGGATGCTGCGCTAACTCCGATTTATGAGGAGTTAAACCGCCGCAAAGCGGTGGTGTACACGCACCCGAAAGATGCCGCGTGCTGCGAAGGGATACTCCCCAATATCAATTCCGCGACGATCGAATATCCGATGGACACAGCACGCAGTATTGTCAGTTTGCTGTATAGCGGCACCGCCAATAAATATCCCGACGTAAAGTTTATTTTCTCGCACGGTGGCGGGGCGCTGCCCGGCATTATTGGCCGCATAGCGGGCGCCAGCGCCAGTTATCTGCAGGACGGCGGTACGTTGCGCGCCGGGGCGCCGGCACCACGCACTACGCCAGCCATGCCGAAAGGGCCTCTGTATGAACTCCAGAAGTTTTATTACGATACCTCCAGCGCCGTGAATCCGATCGGCGTGGGCGGGCTGCGCAAAATGGTGCCGATGTCGCAAATTGTGTTCGGTGCGGACTTTCCGTTTGTAGTAACCGCCGAGCAAGTGAAATTACTGAACGAGTGCCAGGTGTTCAACGCGGCCGAGTTGAAAGCAATTTACAGCGAGAACGCGGGCCGGTTGCTGCCTCGCTATAAGGCCTGAACTAGTCTACTGAAAATGCCAATAGAACATTTTCCATACGGTCACCGCCGCCAAAGCTGTAGCCGGATCCGGTAAAAAGCGTGCCACTGACAACGGTTGGCCGGCGGAGCCCAGGGTACCACCGTGTGCGTCATCACTATGCCCGGCGACGTGAAATCGCGGGTGGACGAGCAGCGGAGGAAAGCGGGATTAAAGTAAGACAAACACAAAACGAGACTGACATGAAACAAGCCTGACCCAAAAACAAGACCGACCCTATTAACGCTCTCAACGTTGTGATAGAGTCTCCCAGTACGGGCGGACCTCTCTGGAGATCCCGACGACTCACCGGGCCTATAATCCTGGCGAGCGTTCTGAAGCCGTACAAGAGGAGTAGTCTATGTCGACAAAGTCGAATTTGCTTGCTTACCTTTCTGGCGCGTTTTCGCCAGCGTTATTAGGAATAGTTACGCTGGCCACCACCGGTATTGCCCTCGCGGCGTCCTGCGCCGGTCCGGGGGCACCCACCAATACACAAACCCAGTGCCTCACGGCGATTGTGTTGCCGTTCAATATCACCTCGTTTGATATCAGTTTTGTCAATCCGGATCGGGGCGAATACTATCTGGGCGACCGCTCCAGTAAGGGCATCGACATTATTGACACCAACCGTCTTAAGTATGTGCGCACCGTGGGTGCCGACAAACCGTTTGCGGGCGTCGTTCTCAACACAGCGGGCACCGCTGTAAACAATGCTGCCTCGGGTCCCGCCGGGGTCGCATCTCATGGGCGGTGGCTCTACGCTGGTGACGGGGACAGCACGCTCCATGTGATTGACCTCGATGATTCATCATCCAGCCCAACCAAACAGGTGATCCCCACGGGGGGGAAAGTGCGCTTGGATGAAATGGCGCTTACCGTCGACGGCACGCTCATGTTGGCCGCCAACAATGCCGACGATCCCCCATTCGGCACACTGTTTTCGACCAATGGGGATAACGCGGTGAGCGGCGTAACCATCATCCAAAAGATTCAGGTGGATGCCTCCATCGTGCCGCCTGGGTTTGGCCTCGGCATCGAGCAACCCGCCTGGGATCCGCAGTCGCAGCGCTTCTATACCTCGATCCCGATCATCGCCAACAATCCTCCTGGCTGCAATTATGGGCAGCTCGCTGGCGCCACAACCTGTAGCGGTGGTTTGCTGGTGACCGATCCTTTGGCGCCGACGCCGACACAAGGCGCCTACGATCCGATCAAGAATGTCGGGGTTATTCCGCTGAACGCCTGCGGGCCCAACGGTGCCGCCATCGGGCCGAACGGCAACGTTTTGCTGGGTTGTACGCCCGGCAATTTTCCGGCTGGCACAACCACCCTGGTGATCAATGCGAGGAGCCATAACTACAATAATCTGAGTGGGATTTCCGGATCGGATGAGGTCTGGTACAACAAAGGCGACAATCGCTACTACACCGGTTCCAGCGGAAACCCCAAACTTGCCAGCTCCCCGCTGAACCGTGGCGCTGTGTTCGGGGTGATCGATGGCAGCAGCGTCATGATAGAGGCGATCCCCGTATCCACCGGCACTCATTCTATTGCGGCGGATTCCAAGCACAACTTGATTTTTGTTCCGGAAACGTACACATCCGCGCCCACTGCGATTCCGTTGGGCGATCAGAATTATACGTGCGTTTTGAATACCACCACGTGCACCGCCGCTAACAGCCAAACCGTTAGCCAACTGGTTTGCGGAAGCTTAAGCGGATGCATCGCCGTCTACAAAAGCGGCCAGAACGCTGCCGATCCCGATGGCTCAACCCAAGGTACACCTACCGTTCAGCTGGTGGACAATACCACGGGTTCTACATCGACGCTTGCCGTGGGAGACTCCTTTACCTACTCGGTCACCGGTGCACAGCCGTTTTCCTTGGTGTTCGTGTCCGAAACGGGATGGTCCGCATCACAAGGGTACACGGACTCCACTGGCTCTTTCCGGCTTAGCGGAACGGTGTCGCCCAGCGTGGTTGGAAGTTATCAGCAAACGTGGACCATCGGCGGTGTGGTCGCGCAACCTGCCCCGCTCCAGTTCACGGTAACGGCAAAGTAGTAAGCACACTCTAGCGCTTTGGAAGGCAGGGCGGGGTTCGATTGACCAGCGGACCCCGCATTTCATCCAGTGTGGCCAGAATCCGCCGTTCTGCCGACCAATCTGATAACTCGAGGTACAATCCAGCAACATCCGGATTGCTGGCGATCAGCTGCGCTTCGATCAGTGTGCCGGGGTCGATCATCACTTTCAAGAGCACGGAGACGGCTACGCTCGATCCTTGCTGAAGCCGCGCTATTGATTGTTTGAACGCATCTCGCCGCAACGGCAGCGGGGGTGGTGGCGGCGGGGGGGTAGGAGTCGGGAGCAACACTCCCAACTCCCATATTCCGGGTAACCAAACCGGATGCGCGCCGAAGTGTATCCAGCCCCTCCGGGGACGCTCACAGATACCGGCATGTAAGTCGAGCGAGTCACCGAATTGCTCTTGCGCCGGTCGTAGAGACGGTTGGCGAGCCAGAGCCACTCGTGGAGAGCGGAAATGTCCGCCTCGGTTGAAACGGCGTTTGTCGCCGTCGCACGCATCGAATGCAAGCACAGGCCGTTGACTTCAACATGAACGCCGCTGGCGCGGCCGTGCTTGAGTGGTCATCGCTGAGGATGTTCAAAATCCTACGCTGAGCCTGCAAGGCGTATACAACTTTACTAAAGACATTCTCGCGCTATGCTGCCCAGAAAACCGACGGGACAAAATGGGAGCTATTTATGCGGTATTGCGCGCTTGCTGTCGTGCACCTACTGTCTGCATGTTCTTCAGTCGTCGAGGGCACGAGTCAGGAAATTACTATTAACACCAATCCGTCGGGAGCCTCTTGTTCGCTCGAACGACAGGCGATTTCCGTCGCACGCGTTGATCCGACTCCTGGGGCCGCGACGATCAAGAAAACGAAATACGACATCATGATCAAGTGCGACAAGAACGGTTATCAATAGGCGACGTAACTGAATCATTGGGTGGTGCCGGAGCCATTTTTGGCAACTCGTTGCGGGCGGCCTCATTGGATGGGGGATATTGGCGCGACATCACTCCAGCCGCTTCACGATCTCGACTCGGCGATTCAGGGCCCGTCCATCTTCGGTCTCATTGGTTGAAACCGGCGCGAGCGGTCCGGTGCCGTGCGCCGAGAGCCGGGCCGCGCGGATTTTGTAATCTCCGACCAAAGCTGCAACGACAGCAGCGGCGCGCCGACGGGAGAGATCGTTGTTATATTCAACTTTGCCTTTCCCGTCAGTGTGGCCGACAACAAATATGTTGACCGCCGGGTCGGTTCGCAGATACTTCGCAAGCTCTTCGAGTTGGGTCTTTGAATCGGGTTTGAGTTCCGCTCGGTCGAAGTCAAAGAAGATCGCGTAGAGGACGGCCTTGCCCCGCCTCGCAATGTCGCCTTTGATCCCGGCAGCCTCAACCACCTTGACGCGCGTTTCCATCGCGGCGGGTTGCACGACATCGATCGCCGCCACTGGAAGATTGCCCCTTACGGCGATGCGGATGTACTCGTCACCAGACGGTATCTTCCGGCGCGCCACGATGTAGTGGCCATCTGTGGTCGAGCCGTCACCATAGAGGCTCAGCATCTTCGACATGCCGGCGGAGTAGTCGGAACCCAAACCGTTGACGAAGAGCGTTCGCGGGCATTGCTCACGGCTGCACCGGAAAACCGTGCTGAAGCCGGCGCCGTTCAGGGCGTTCGCGTAGTTGGTGAAGATTTCGAGTGAAGAGCGGCCACGCGGTCCCTGTAGGGCCGTGAGGGTGCGCTTACCCTCGACGGTGATGGTCTCGAATTTGTCGTTCGGTAGGCCCTTAATCGCCATGGCGACCCGGTCGAACGCGTTGACGGTCTGCTCTTTGATGAACGACCCCTCGTAACGCCCGACAATGGGCGGCTCAACCGAGTTCTTGACGTCCTGGGCCACCGCCGGCAGCGTGGTCGCTGCGATAGAGAAGAAGATGATGTTTGCGCGGGTACCCATGTAGGCACTCTAACAGGGCTTCGCTATCGGGTGCAGCGATAGGCCTTTCGTGGCTTTGCGACTTTCGCGCTCTACAACTCGGCGACGCCTCGCGCGTGGCATCCCTCGACAAACTGAGGGTAGTGGCGGAACCAGTTTCGCGGCGGTCTAGTCTCCTGTCCCAGAAGAACGTAACCGAAGTGATTGGCCTTCGTCTAAGATTTAGAGAGATCTTAGATGCGCACTGGAAGACCCAAGCAGCCCTT
>JANYJA010000213.1 GCA_025358575.1 Terriglobia bacterium | reverse complement strand
TTAACGCGGCCAAAATCGGTGCGGGATCGGTTTCGAATTCGGCCTACGGATATTTGAGTAATGTCACGAGCGACTTGCAGGCGCAGTTGGCTGGTAAGTCACCGACAAATCATATTCATATAGGCGGCGGAGATCTGTCAGGCGATGTCACCAACACTACTGTGGTGCGCATTCAAAATCAGCCTATCGCGTCGACGGCGGCAACCGATGGCCAGGTGTTGACATGGAGCCAGTCGAACTTACAATGGCAAGCACAGACGAGTGCCGCAGGCGGCGGCGGGGCTTCGATGACCACGCAACTTGGGGACTTCAACGTAGCGCTGACCAACAGCACCGTCCTCACCGTTGCCGGTCTATGCACCAGCGCTACTCCGTGCAATTTCAGATTCGGAACCCAGACCTACCAGATCAGCAACAGCGCCACGGTAACGATCGCGGGCGGAACTGGGACCGCTTATTTTTATCTGACCAGCGACGGACTGCTGAATGTGGGTCACAACCTCACGGCAAGCTGCTCTTCGGGATGCAATGCCCTCGCGAGTGTTACGGCGTTTCCGGTGAACTCCATCCCATTATTCACCTGGACCGCTTCGAGCGCCGCTTGGAATGCAAGTGGGGGGCATGACGCGCGTGCGTTTCTCTCGGGAAAAGTTGTGACCGGCGGTCCCGGAGTCAATCTGGCCGAGACTTCACTCCAAACCACAGTCAGCGTGGATGGATCTTTCATCCCAAGTTATCTGGCTAATACCGCGACCCTGGGATTTGCTTCAGTGTTGAATGCCGCCTGCGCCCCCGAACTGGCTATGAGCGTTCCCGGCGCGTTACCCGGCGATTCGGTCGCGCCCGGATGGCCTTCAAACCTTCCCGCCGGGATCCTGGGAATAATGCGGGTCGCGAGCAATGACAGTGTGTCCGTCAAGCTGTGTAACTTCTCTGGCGCTACTTACGTGCCGGCCAGCATGACTTTTAAAGCAACGATTGTGAGGGGATTCTGATGCAACTTTCTCGATTTGGACTGGTCATAACGTTAACCGGCACCAGCCTATTTGGCCAAACTACGATCAACGGGGGGCGCGTAATCACGGGAGCATGGGACGCCTCGGGCGCTACGGCATCCAAGCCCGCGAAATCGGGGAGCGTGCTTCCCGTAACGTGCGGCGTAGGTGAGCAATTCTTCAATACCAGCGCGACGGCTGGCCAAAACCTGTACCTCTGTTCCGCGTCCAATACGTGGTCGCAACTGGTCGGGGGCGGAGGCGGGTCCGGGGCTAGCGCTACCGCGTCCTACGTGGTGACCAGCCTAACCGGCGCACCCATCAATGCACGAAACTTGACCGCCGGCGACAACGTGGCCATCGTCGACGGTGGAGCGGGCGCCCCCATGACGGTCAATTACAACGTGCACGACACCAGCATATTCAGCATCCGCGATGACTTTCCGGTGGCGGAACCGAGCAACGGATTTGGCGAGCTCTCCTGGGGAATCGGCGGCAGCGGTGCCTCATGGGGCTTCGACACGCCGGTCCCAAACCATCCAGGGATTTTTCGATGCGGGACATCGGCAACCGCGGCCAACTTCTGCCGGGTTTTCCTTGGAATCAGCGACAGCCTCACACTGCCCCGGGTGGACACTAACACCAATTGGAAGATGATTTATGTGGTTCGCACCGATTCCGCATCGGTGGCCAGCACAACATATTATGTTGGACTCGGAAACGGAGTCCAGTCCTCGATTCCATACTATGAGATCGGCGTGCGCTTCGATAACGCGGGCTTGGCCACTTATAACAGCGCCTGCAATGCCGCGGGCAGTGATGTCAAGTCCACCACTAACTGGATGCTCATCACCATGACGGCTAATCAGGTCTATTGCCGCGACACGGGTGTCACCCTGTCGCCTAACACGTGGTATCAAATTGAAATCAGCAGCACCACGCTAGGAACGGTTCAAGCCGTCGTCAACGGGAGCCTTCCCGTTTCGGTTTCGACGGCCCAGACCACCACTTATTCTACTACTCCCATGGGTTTCCTGGCCGAAGTATGGACGCAGAGCGCCGCACCGCGAGTGCTCGATCTCGACTTTTTCTCGGCCAAGATGACCCTGGGGAGACGTTACTAACAAGTGAGCCGCTCTATGAGATATATCTGGTATGGAATTGTTCTTGCCGCGACACTGATCCCGGCGCAGGCGGCAATTACTAATATTCGGGTAGCGGGTGTCACGAGCACGCAGGCCGTGCTCGCTTATACCGCCCCGGATGGCGCGGCATGCCGCCTCGAAGTAAGCGAGAGCGCGAGTTACTCGCCCCTGGTGCCGGACATAGATTCGTCGAAGTTTAACGGAGCGAACATGGACAACCGCCCGGGAAATCTTGTGTCCGCGCGCGCGCGCGAGTTCGTGATTGGCAAGCGTGCCGCCGAGCGTGCCTCCGACAACTTAAGGTACTCGCGAGCCCTCCAAGCCTACACGCAGCACTTTTACCGTATCACTTGCCCCAACACGGGCGACACTGCCGCTGGTCAGTTTCAAACTCGCAATATTCCTTTGGGCGGCACATATGCAGAACCGGAACCGGTGGACGCGTCCGCGCCCGGCGATTATGCATGGCCCACGCTGAGCTTCTCGGACCGGTCGCAAAAGATCGTGGACCCCTTCACGGGAGCGTTGATTCGCCGCGTGTCGATGCCTCAGGATCGGGTAATCACGGATCCGAGTCAGAACCAGCAGTTCGGTTATGCGCGCTCAACCACTTGGGCAACGCCAACCCAGGCACTATATAACCAGGATGGAAATCTCTCGGCAACGATTAACGGAAACAATACAGGCACGCTTCTGCTCACTGGCGCCAACAATAGCTATATCGGCTATATCAGTTTTTTTAAAGGATCGCGCGGCGCCAATTTGTCTACGCTGAACTGGTTCCAAGCTGTCCTGAACGCTTCTACCAGCAACGTCACTTGCAATACATCGCCCTCCGATAATTGCAAGATCGTGGTGTGTCTGACCGTAGACGGAGTAAATTGCTACGCTGGGGGGAACCAATTCGAGCAGGCACTCACGACGACCCTGACCAATTATCCATTCGGAACTACGGGAGCTGCTATTGATCTTTGGCAGCCTGCCGGCGTTCATCCACCAAACGGTGTCGACGTGGCAACCCGACTGGGTGCGGTGACTTGCGATGGATCGAACTATGTCACCTATGCGAGTGGCGATTTTTTTGGAACGTACTGGTCTTCGGGAAGCACCATTACGGTAAACAACGTGGATTACCCCATCGCGTCGGTGAACAGTCTAACCAGCGTTTCCCTCAAGACCACATGCCCCACTACGAATGGAGTCGCTACCAGCTATGCGAGCGCCAACTTCGGTGTCTTGATCCGGAAGAAGACCACCAGCGCCGACACGGTTTCAATTCAATACGCCAGCAGCAACTACCAAACTGGCACGTTTCCATCCTGGACTTATAGCGGCGGATTCGATCTTTGTGGACCGACTCCCGTGACCGGCCCAACCGGCAACCTCGGCTACAATTGCGCCCTGAATCAGAACGGCGCGATGTATTGGATCGATGGAGTTACCGGAGAAAGCCACTTAATGGCGCGGTATATGGGGGGCTCTTGCGGCGTGTTCGATTCGATAGTGTTCGACTCTATCAACCCGGATATTTTCTATTGCGGAAGCACGTCGCCTACAAGAGTGCAATATTTTGGCAACCACAGCGACCCGATGAATACCGAACATCCGGGTCACTTCGAGGAAAGTGAGAACCTTCCCGCATGCAACAGCGGGACCAACCCGACTAATCAGCCGTGCCTGTTTACGACTAATCTGACCGGCAGCAATAATCTTTCCGTTCTTACAAATAGTTTTGACTCGCGTTTTCAGATGGATCGGTTTCCGCAATTTTACTTCGTCGGAATCGAGCAAGGCGTCATGGTATTTCGTGTCTACAGGGGCCCTTACACCTCAATCGCCTGGACGGTGATCTTCGATCCAAACGCGACCTCAAACGGGCAGACCGGAAATGCCGGATGTGTGGGCGGAACGGCGAAGGGATGCGTTACGGCCGCGGCTCCATCATGGTCCAGCCCCGGGGCGCGATGGTGTCCTTTAAAAGGAAACGATCCCCTATACCAGCCTGGGTGGGCGGCCATCGGCCCGTATATTTGGGGAGCGGACACCGATACGCGGCCTGGAGTCGGGCCCTACTTATCGAAGGTTGTGGATGGAACTGCATTTGCCATGGGTAATGGCGTGCCGGGCGGATTGAATGCATGTCCTGCCAACAGTCTCGGTATTACTGGCAATCAATGCACGACAGTGACGGTGGATGGCGAACCGCGTGACCCCTCGCCTTGCGTCACTTCCATTTCGGCGTGCAACGGGGCACTCGAGACGGGTCTGCCAGGCGAACTTATGTCGACTGCCGTGGGAGACGAGTTTACAATTGGGCCGGCATCTTCTACTGAGGAGATTATGCGCCTGGTAGCAAAAGGCGGGACAAATAATCTAACCTGGACGTTCCAGCGTGGCGCCAACGGCACCCTCGTTGGTTCGAGCGCGAATGCGGGTGTGTACGCATTCTGTAGTTCCAATCCCGATCCGACGCGGCAGTCTGTGTCGGGCGGAGAATGGTATTGGAATTATGCGGTCGATCCGCACGCCACGAACACCACCGGCACGACGGTTTTAGCCGATTATTATAGTATCAACGCCCACGGTTACGTCGAGAGCGGTTCCAACGTGACTGCGTACTCTGTGGACCCGCGGTGCAACAGTGGTTACGGATATAACTGCTACAACCTGCGGACTTTCACGAGCATTCCACAGTACGTGGTGACGCCGACAAGCACCTTAGCTCAACTGAACCCGTTCTTTTCGGGTAAGTATGCGACGGCGGATGGAGACCACGTGCAATCGCATCCTTCAACCATGGGAATCAGCGCATCAACTGCCGACCGTGGGTTTTTCCTGGATGGGCGGCCGTTTAACGGGAGTGAGCTTTCGGGTTCCCCTTCGGGAAATGGCAGTAGCCCCGGCAGCTTGGTCAGCGGCCAGTTGTACCGGTTCAGCGCTTCCCAGGTCGCCTACATGGACCGGAAGTTTCTGCCGACCTTTGCGTTCGCGGGGTCGAAGCCTCTGCTTGATATAAGCAGCGCGGCAGCCGGAAATGTCATCGGCACTACATCCACCGACGCTTACAAATTCTGTGTGGCCGCTCAGGCCAATGAGTGCCGGTCGGGTTCGACAATCGGCGATGTTTACGTAAATGCGCCTTTCGTGAATCGCGCTTATTGTTACTATCCAGGCCAGGCAAATGGCATGCCCGATGAATATGATATCTGCGTCGGCAATAACTCGGCAGTGTACAACTCCCTTATGCAAGTGGGGCTTCAATCTCTCGACAACTATGGACGCTACCAGCGCGTTCTGACGAAAGGGCTGGAGCGGAACCGGATGGTCTCGCCATTTTGGAATGTCCATGCCTTGGCAAATTCCCGGTGGCTGATCACAAAAACAGAGTATGCGGAAAATATCGGCGATATGGTGCTCGCCGTAAAGATTCCGCCGCCCCCCGCGGTCGACTCCGTGAATCGCGGCGGCTTCGTGCCGATCATGGTTAGTGGCAAGCCTCCCGCGGGACTGAATGTTGCCAACGCCATAGTGGAGTTTGGTTATGGTGAAAACGGTAACGCGTCAAGCTTTTTATGCACCAGCCGTGCCGAGGTTTGCGCGGTGGGGCGCTCAACTGGTTCCCAAGCCATTGACGGGACGAACCCCTTCTATTTCGAAACCACGGAAAGCGCGGCGCTTACCGGCTCCCCGTGCACGGCGGGATGCAGCATTGCGGTGCCCGGAATTTCTCAGCGCGTGATCTACGGGCGGCTGGTTTACCGGAATGCCGCCAATGCGGTAATTGCCCGGGGCAGCAGTTTTGCCATCGCCGTGCCTTGATGCGATCATGGCATTCGGGTCCGCTTGAAACCAACAGCTCCTATCGCGTACGTTCTCAGCCAGTTTCCCACCGTTAGCCACACGTTCCTGCTGCGCGAAGTGCGTGAGTTGCGCGCCATGGGCGTTGACTTAAGAGTAAGTTCCATACGGTCTCCAGACCGCGCCCTGCCTCAGCTTACCGGCGAAGAGCGTGAAGAAGCGGACGGCGCTTTTTACGTTAAAGAGGCGGGCGGGGTTCGGATTTTGATGTGGCTTGCGGAAGAGTTTTCCCGCTCCACGGCCCGTTTTCTGGGCGGGCTGCTTTACGCCATTAGCCTGAGCCGCGGCACCCCAGAGCGCCTTCCAAATTACCTGTTCTACTTTGCGGAAGCGGTAGCTATCGGCCATTGGATGCGGGTGAACCGGCTCACGCATCTTCATACCCACTTCGCCTCGACAGTGGCTCTGCTGATCGCGAAAATTTTTCCCGTCACTTATTCCATGACCATCCATGGTTCGGATGAGTTTATCGACCCATACGGATTCCACCTGCCCCAAAAGATTCGCGCGGCGCGTTTTGTATTTGGAATCAGTCAGTACGGCCGCAGCCAGTTGATGCGCTTCTCGGACCCCTCCGACTGGAGCAAGATTCTAGTCACGCGGTTGGGCATCGATTCGGCTATATTCAGCCCCCAGGCGCGCGCTTCCCATGCCATCTTCGAGGTTATTTGCGTGGGCCGCCTGGTGCCCGTGAAGGGGTACCCGATTCTTATTGAAGCCTGCGCGAAACTTGTGAAAGCGGGCAGGGCGCTCTTGCTGCGAATCGTTGGCGACGGCCCGGACCGACCGAACCTCCAGCGGCGGGTGGATGAACTCAACCTCTCGTCGAGCGTGATTTTTCACGGAGCTCTGGATCGCGCAAGACTGCTCCAAATCTATCCAACGATCGATCTTTTCGCGTTGGCAAGTTTTGCCGAAGGTGTTCCCGTGGTGTTGATGGAGGCGATGGCCATGGAGATCCCGTGTATTGCCACCCGAGTCACCGGAGTTCCCGAACTGGTTCGCAATGAGATCGACGGCCTGCTGGTCACGCCATCGGGCGTGGACGAATTGGCCGAGGCAATTGCGCGCATGATGGACGACACCGACCTTCGAGAGCGCTTGGGCAAGGCTGGCCGGCAGCGCATCCTCGAGAATTATGACATTCACACAAACATTCAGGCGCTGGCGCAATATTTCGCGGAACACCTGGGCAGTTAGTGCTCCAGCAGCTTGATGAAAACGCCTCCTACCACGGACCGCGCCTGAAAACCTTCCTGCTTGGCTGTCTTGGTGTCATACCAATCGGTGAGGGGAACTCGCGTGGGTGATTCCTGGGCGAAACGCGCGGCCGGGCCGAGCATTGCTTCGAAGTCGGCTTTGTTGTCGGCTAATGTCGCTGTCCAAACCAGCCAATCCAGTTTGGTGTAATCCTTGCGGCTATCTAACGGCAATCCGTATTGGTTTTGATGCGCGAGATAGTAAGTAATTTCTTTCTTTGACACGGAGGCCGGAAACAATTTCAATCCAAGCAGCTTGTCCCACACAAGGTTATATTTTTGACTCCATGTGCCGGGCCGGTCAAAAGTCAATTTGTAATGGTCGCCGTCATCTGCCAGCTTCATCCACTCCGCCGCGTACGTCTGTGCGACTTTGCGATATTCGTCGGCTTCCGGCTTCGGGGCGATCGCGGCGTAAGCCGCCAGCGCGACAATGGCTTTCAATGATAAATTCGCGTTATGCGCCAAGTGCCCGGCGAAGTCGTCCGTGCATAACTGATTTTCGGGATCGAGGCCTTTCTCTTTCAGGTAGCTCGCCCACTTACGTAATGCCGGCATATACTTACTTGCATAATTTGTGTTCCCGTCGAGCTTGCTGACCGCGGCAAGCATGATGAGCATGTTGCCGCTCTCTTCGACGGGCATTTGATTTTCTTCGGTCTTCTCCCCGCCCCCATAAACTTGGCCGTTAGCCTTCGGGTAAGTGCCCAGATCGTGCGGCGCGAATGGGAATCTCCAGCGCGGCATCATCGCGTAATCAAGCACGGGCGTCAGCGATGCCTTCAGAAGATCGGTATTGAATAGAAGCAAAATGGGGGACGCCGGATAGATCACATCGACGGTGGCAAGGCAGCCGTTGCTGAAGTTCTCTTTGGGAAAGAGCAGCGGCGTGCCATCGAGGTCGGCGGCGAGTTTCTGCGCGGCGAAAGCCTGGCGATAAGCGAGAGCTCCGATTCGAGCATAGGCATCGCCACCAGCCCGGCGCAGGTCCGCCATCAGCTTGGCGTCGAAGATTTGCGCCTTCTGTGAGAGCGCATCAAAATCATGGATGGCCCCCAGCACCAGATCGGAAGCTTCAGCTCCATTGCGCCGCCAGTAAGGCCGCAGCCGGCGATAGAAATATTCAATCGAGAACAGATCGTCGTACGCTAGAACCATGTGCCGCGACACCACCGCCGTGGAATCCACCGAGCCCAGGTTGAAGGCATAGGCAAGCACTGGCCGCTCCTGCTGCGCGGGCCGGGGCAAATTCAAATCGTCAACCATTGGGAAGGTTCCGGTTTTTAGAAACGCATCCGATGCGGTCTTCTGTGCGGCGATCACGCTCACCGCCGGCAGGTCGGGTGATGCGGTATAGAGAAATCCCCAATCGATTCGCAGATTGTCGCCGGACTTTTCGAGGATAGGTTGCTGCTGCGATCCCACCCGGAGCACCGTCTGATTGCCGAGCTGAAAGCGCGACGCCGTTACCTGCTGATCCCCGGTGTTCACGGCGATGCTGGCGGCGGCATCGAAGTAGAGCGCTACTTTGTGCGGCTTATCGAGCGAGCGCACTTCCCACGTGATGTAAGTGATGGGCTTCGAGAGTGAGTCGAGATCGGGAAGCAGCGGGCTCAAAAAGATCATTCGGACATGCACGCCCTGGCCTTCGAAATCGTAAATTGTGCGCGTAGGCTCAACGTCGACCGCGGTCTGCGGCAGAGCCGGGATGTCGCGCGGGTCGCGCCCCATCAATCGAAAATTCGCGCCGTCGATGTGGATGACGCTGGTGAGGGGCTGCGCCGCGCCGGTCCAGTGGCGAGTCACGTCGTCATTCAAATGATCGGCAGTAGACCAGATGCTGAAGTATGGATCGCAAGCCACTAAAGGCGCGGCGGGCGGGCGCTGTGCGAGGTCGGCGGCGAGACACGTGGAAATGCAGAAGAGAAGTGCGGCGATGGGCTTCATTGAGCGATCTCCAGTTTATTACTTTTCCGCTGCGAGCCATGCCTCGGGCTGTCGGAGCCTTGGACTTGGGATATACTAACGCCACCGCAGGACGCTCTTGTCTTGCCCTGCGATTGCTTCACCTAACTTGAGGAGAGAAGAAACTAAATGAACTGGTACCTGGAAGTATTGAAAAAATACGCATTGTTTAGTGGGCGGGCAGGGCGAGAGGAGTTTTGGTATTTCACTTTATTCTCTATGCTCATCAGCACTGGATTAATCGTCATTGACGCTGTATATGGCTTCAGAATAGGCTCGGGATTGAGTGTTCTTACTCTGTTCTATTCGCTGGGAGTCTTGTGCCCCAGTATCGCCGTGGGGATAAGAAGGCTTCACGATACTAATCGTAACGGTTGGTGGATGTTGCTCTATTTGCTTCCTTTTATTGGAACCCTCATACTCATCGTGTTCTTGGCCACCGACGGCACGCCTGGACAGAATAGTTATGGTTTGTCGCCGAAGCCCGTAGACACGTCGACACTGGGATTTGACACTACAGCTTAAGTTTGCGAAAAATTACTCAATCAGCATCTCCGTTTTGTCGATCTTGAAGGCCAGCATACCCCCAACGTAACAAATTAAACACGCGTGACTCAGCCTAGAAGAGCTTTTAGAGTGAGGCCGCGGAGGTCTTCAAGAAGTAGGTCGGGGTGCAGGGCCGCAAGCTCCAGCGGATCGGAGACGCCAGTCTTGACGGCGATGGCGCGCACACGGTTGGCTTTGGCGGCGACGATATCGCTAGGAGCATCGCCGATGAGTGTGATGCGGGCGTCAGGCTGAATCCAGCGGCGCTCGCGGGCCGTGCGAATCGCGATGCGGGCGAGGCCAGCGCGATCTCGAGCCATCTCGGCGAAGGCGCCAAACCGGAAATAGGGCTTGAGTCCGGCGCGCTCCAGCTTCTTCCATCCAATGCGAGTGAGGTTGCCGGTGACCAGAACTAGCGGAACATTGCGGCGTTTGAGATTGGCGAGCAATCGGCGAACTCCCGGACAGGTGCTGCGTCGGATATCGGGAACGCTTCGGACGTAAGCGCGCTGGGCCTGTTCCATCACGGCGGGCATGTGGCGGCGAATTTGCCGCGTGGTAACGCCGGCGTTGGTCATCATTTGGGTGAGGATGTCGCCATCGAGCATGCCGTGGACGGGGATGTTTTCGGTGGTAGTGACGACGCCGGTCACGCGGCGAATGCCTTCAACCAGGGCTTCGCGATGATGCGGGCCGGCGCGGCGGACAAGCGTGCCATCGATATCGAAGAGGATGAGGTGTTCGGCGGGCTTCATAGCGGACGGGCCGAGCCGAGATAGACGGCGTTGAGCAGGAGTTTGAAGGTGCCGAAAGATTGACCGCGGAATTGCGGGCGCAGAGCGAAGAGAACCACGCGGCCCGCGCCGTACCGCGCTTCGACGACAGCGTCTTTACCGGCTGCCGCTTTCTCGCCGGAGACCCAGCCGCTGGCGAGCAGATTGGCGTTAGCGAATTGTGCAACGGACTGGATTGCCTTCATGTTGAATCCTTCAGCGAGCGTGGTTTCGAAGGCTTCGGTCCCAGACGAGAACGCGATGGCATCGGCGGGCATTCCGAACGCGATGGGGTTGTGCAGGTCCAAGGTGATGCGCAGTAATGATCCGGGGCAATAGAAGCCGCTGCCGGGGACCACATTTTTGCTTGCCAGCGGGAAGAATTGAATGGGCAGCTCAGTGGCGGTGTCGAGCGCGATGAGGGTTCCGCCATCGCGCACGAATTTTTGAAGCCGCGCGAGGCCGGCGATTTCGATGCCGCCGCTATATTGCGGGCGCTGGATGGCGGTAATGGCGAGGCGATCTTCGCCGTCGGGTGAGCTGAGTTTCTCGCCCGGGCGCGTGCCGTGCAGGATGGATTGCGCTGTCTGCTGCGCGAGGACGATGGTATCGAAGCGCGTGCGCAGGTCGTCTTTTTGAAAGTCGTCGTTGTGGATGAGCGAGTAGGGGACGCGGTACTGATCGAAGACCCACTCGGTCCATCCTTGATCGGCATTCGCAAACCAGGGTTGATAGAGGCCCACGCGCGGGCGCTTGAGTTCGAAGGCGGGTTTCACGGATGCGGGGTCGGCCATGGTGACGCGAACGCCGAATTGGCGCGCGAGATTTTCGGGGCGTGCGGGGCCGTCGCTATAGGCGCTATCGACAACAATGGTTCCGTCGGCGGACCAACTTACTTTTTCGGCGCGATCAAGGAAAAACTCGGTGGCCAGGAAGGAAGCGTTTTCACGATGGTCAAGCGTGAGCAGCTTGCCAGTTCCGGTAACCGAGCCATCACTGCGGAACTCAGTGGCGGGGATGAGCGCGGCTTCGAAATGGGCGTCGATGCGCTTGACGGCAACGCCCATCTGCATTGGCAGCGTCCACCCGGCGATGTCATAGGGACGCTTGATGGCACCGGCCGCTCCGGTTTTCAGTTCGGGATATTTCTGGGGCTCCATCAGATCGATTAGGTAGGGACGGAAAGGTTGTGCGGCACGGATGACGTAAGAGCCTTCGGGATAACGCGTGCCGCTGGCTTGAAACTCGCGGCTGGCAAGGTCGATCTCGATGCCCGCGAGCGAAAGCCGTTCGAGCATATCGAGCGCGGTGGGCGCGTCCCATTGTTGATGTGGAATGACATAAGCGTAAGGGCCGGCTTTGGTCTCGATGCTCGCGCGCGCCATCTCCCACGATTTGTGCAAGTAGTCGGCGCGACGCTGACTCGCGTGCGCAAGGATCGCGAAGTCGGCCGTGAGCATGTAGTCGATGGCGTCGCGTACCCCCCATTTGCCGCCCATCCAAGGGCGTTCGTAAAAAATGGACGGCTCGGCGGTAGGAATGCCATTGGAGAAATTCGCGGCAAAGTCGGAGGGCTTGTAGACCCGCGGAGTCGCGAACGAATTCAGCGCCGTTTCAGTGAGGATGCCGTGCATGTTGTGAAACGCGGGCACCGAGCGCAGGCCGCCGTTCCACCAGGCATCGAAGCCGAAATAGGACAGTATGCCCGGCTTATTTTCGCGCGCGAAACGCTCCTTCATCGCCATGCCAATCAGGTTGATGCCCTCCATCACCGGCGCGGGAATATTGGGATTCAGCGGGTCCGCATAGGGCGGTATAAAAATGCGCGCGGGGAAGGGCGGCGCTTGGTGCTGGTTGTACACAATCTCGGGAAACCACTCGCGAAACAGAAGGCGCGTGACGTTGCGAGTTTCTTGCAGATTGAGCATAAACCAGTCGCGATTGTTGTCGTGACCGGAATATTTTTGATACAGCCAAGGCAGCGGCGCGGTTTCAAATTCGGTCCCGAAGTTTCCGCGATACCATTGCGCGACCATGTCGAGACCGTCGGGATTGATGCAGGGAATCTGCATGAGAATCACGTTACGGCGGATGGATTGCATCTCCTCGGACTCGTCGGTGAGCATCTTATAAAGCAACTCGGGAGCGTGCTGCGCGGGCGCGACTTCGCTGGCGTGCAAGCCGGAATCGATCCACACGAAGACTTTCCCTTCCTCGGAAAGCGCATGGGCTTCGGCGACGGAAGCTTGGCCCAGCGCGAGGCGGCGATTGATTTCGCGCCAGCGGCTGAGCTTCTTGAGATTTTCGGGCGAGGAGATGAAGGCCACGTACATCGGTTTGCCGAGGGACGTTTTGCCAAACTCGACCAGACGCATGCGCTCGCTTGCTTGCGCGGCTTTTTGGAAGTAGGAGGTGATTTGGGAATAGTCCGCGAGTTTGTAATCGTCACCTGGGGTGAATCCGAGAACTTCTTTCGGCGCGGGGACGGCCCCAAGCGCCTTGCAGGCCGCGCTGGCGGCGCACAGAAGCACTGCGAACGTGTTTCGCTTCATGGAATCTTACAATGATACAAGTGCCAAACGAAAAGTTTAGGATTGGGCTGGTCCAGATGGCCTGCTCGCAAGATGGCGGGGAAAATCTGGAGCGCGCGGCCGCGAAGGTGCGCGAAGCGGCGGTGCGTGGGGCGCAGATCGTATGCCTGCAAGAGTTATTCCGCTCGCAGTATTTTTGCCGTGAGGAAGATGCTCGTCTGTTTGATTTGGCGGAGGCCATTCCGGGGCCGTCCACTGACCGGCTGAGCCAGGTGGCGCGCGAGTGCCGCGTGGTGGTGATCGCGTCTCTGTTCGAACGGCGCGCAGCGGGGCTGTATCACAACACCGCGGCGGTGATCGACGCGGACGGCGCGCTGCTCGGAATCTATCGCAAGATGCATATTCCGGACGATCCCTTGTACTTCGAAAAGTTTTATTTCACTCCCGGCGATTTGGGATTCCGCACTTTTGACACCATATTCGGTCGCATTGCGACACTGGTTTGCTGGGATCAGTGGTATCCGGAAGCGGCGCGGCTGGCGGCGATGGGCGGGGCAAATATTTTGTTCTATCCGACGGCGATCGGCTGGCATCCGGCGGAGAAAGCCGAGTTCGGGGAAGCACAGCACGATGCATGGCGCACCATCCAGAGGTCCCACGCGATCGCCAATGGCATTTATGTGGCGGCGGTAAATCGCGTGGGGTTTGAGGGTCCGCCGGAAAATGGGCTGGAGTTCTGGGGACAATCGTTCGTGTCGGATCCGTTTGGCCGGGTCCTGGCGGAGGCGTCGGTGGACCAGGAAGAAATTCTGGTGGTCGAGTGCGACCCTAAACATATGGAGGACGTGCGCCGAAATTGGCCCTTTCTGCGAGACCGCCGAATCGATGCATACGGGCCGATTGTGAACCGGATGCTGGTGTAATGACGCCGCGACAACTGGGGTTCCGCATGCCCGCGGAATGGGAGCCGCATGAGGCGACATGGATCGCCTGGCCGCACCATCGCGAGGACTGGCCAGGGCGTTTCGCGCCGATTCCGTGGGTGTATGGCGAGATTGTGCGCAAGCTTTCGCGAGTGGAGCGCGTGCGAATTTTGGTGCGGGACGAGCCCGCGGAACGCAGTGCGAGACGCGTATTGCGCAAAGTGGGGGCGCAGCTCGACACGGTGGATTTCTTCGCAATCCCCACCAACCGCGCGTGGGTGCGCGACACCGCGCCGATCTTCATTCGCAATGCAGCCGGCGAGGTTGCAGTCACGAATTGGCTTTTCAATGGGTGGGCAAAGTACGACGACTGGCATCTGGATAACGAGGTGCCGCTGCGCGTTGCCGCGGCTATCGGGATACGCCAGTGGTCGCCGAAGATGGTGCTCGAAGGCGGCAGTATCGATGTGAATGGCGCGGGTCTGCTGCTGACGACGGAGGAGTGCTTGTTAAGTCGGGTGCAGGCGCGCAATCCGACGCTCACC
>JANYJA010000197.1 GCA_025358575.1 Terriglobia bacterium | reverse complement strand
TCCGAAAAAATTTCGTCCTGACCGTTGACCCACAATCGCGGCGACACAGGGTAGCCCGCCTTCGATTCAGAAAGTGCTCCGATTCTGAACTCAAGTTCGGCAAAGATAGGCATGCTTTGAAAGCATACTATAAGGAGGCCGTCTGAACCCCAAGCTTGCGCTCCGCCACGTACCCGTCCAGATACCTCCGAAAAGCGGCGTTCAGCGGTCCGCGAACCTGGCCGGTATTTTTAACCTTCACGCCATCGATGGTGAGGACAGGCAGAAGGTCGCGCGTGGTCGATGTAATAAAGATTTCGTCCGCCAACGCCAGCCCCGATCGGGTGATTGTATCTTCCACCACCTCGACGCCGGGGATTCTAACTTCTGTCAGCAGCAATTCGCGCGTGATACCAGCGAGACAACCGGAAAAGAGCGGCGGTGTGAAGATCTGCGGTCCTTTTGCGATGAAGATGTTGGCGGAAGTGCATTCGGCAACTTCGCCGCGCTCATTCAGCAGAATCACTTCATCGAATCCCTTTTGCTTGGCGCGCTCAGCCCAGGCAAGGTTCTGCGCCCATGCAAGAATCTTGGCCCCCGAGAACTCACCGTCGCTGTAGCGGCCTTTCTCCTGAACTGTTAAATTCACGCCGGTTCCCCAATTCTTCAAGTCCGCCGTAAGCGCCACCACGTCGGAAGCTCGTCCAATGGGCGCGCCTTCCCAGCCGTTACCCGCGTTTCGAGAAATAGCAATTCGAAGCGTACAGTTGGGTGCCTGGTTGGCTTCGATGAGTTTCCGCACCGAGCGAATGATCGCTCCGCAATCCCCGGGCATCTCGACATTCAACAGTCGAGCGTCACGCATCATTCTCGCCCAGTGCCTCTCGAACGCGAACAACACTCCTTCCACAACTCGCACGGTGCTGAAAACGCCCCAACCCGAGAGCAAACCGGCTTGTCCCGCGGTGAACACCGGCTCTGAAGCGTCGCGGATGTCTTGGTTGTGCAGGATAAACCGGTGGATCGGCATCGATACATTATTGCAATATGGAATCTGTGCTGGCCGCTCGAACTCCAGATGTCGCGGTAATTGGCGGCGGAATTATCGGGCTGTCGATCGCGTGGCGTCTCTCGCAACGAGGGATGTGTGTGACGGTATTCGATGCCGGGCGAGCCGGCGCGGAGGCGAGTTGGGCGGGAGCCGGAATGCTGGCGCCCGGCGGTGAAGTGGAGGCCGCGTCGAACTGGTCGGCCTTCTCAATGCAAAGCCTGAAAATGTACGGCGAGTTTGTGGCGGAATTACAAGAAGAGAGCGGCGTTGAGATTGATTACCAGCTATGCGGGGCCGTTGAGATTGCGCGCACCGCGGAAGAATGGGAGCGCCTGCAAGCGCGGGCAAAGTCGCAGCGCGCGCTGGGAATCGCTTCCTCCGCCGGCGATGCGCGCGCCTGGAAAGCCGTGGGTGCGCTCTTCTACCCGGATGACGCCGCGGTAAATCCGCGCGATGTCGTTCAGGCGTTGATACGTAGTTGCCTCCGGCGAGGAGTGGAAATTCGCGAAAGCGAGCGGGCCTTGCGAGTTACCCCGGCGGGCGTCCGCACAGAGAGTGGCTTTCACCCCTCTGGCGCGGCGGTTCTGTCCGCGGGTGCCTGGAGTGGCGAAGTGGCTGTCGATTCACACGCAACTCCAGCGACTTTTCCCCTTCGGGGCCATCTAGTCGGTGCGGATCTTCCCACCGGTTCCCTCGGGTCGATCCTTCGTCATGGACACACGTACTTGCTGCAACGGAAGAATGGCTTCACGATCGCGGGGAGTTCCACGGAGCATGCGGGTTTTGATCGCACCCTCGACCCAGAAGTCGTGCGTGACATTGATGGGCGCGCTTCCTCGCTGCTGCCCTCCTTCGCTGGCGCCGCCAACAAAACTGCCTGGCTTGGATTCCGGCCTGCCACCGGGAATCTGCTTCCGCAAATTCGAAAGCTTGAAGGCTGCCCAGTCTGGCTCGCTTACGGACACTATCGAAACGGCATCCTGTTGGCTCCGGCTACGGCAGCGCGCATCGCGGACGAAATTACTTCCAGTTCGGAAATGGATTGGTCTTCGCTTCCCGCGTGTCGTTAATCAGGTCGGGTACTCGCTTGCACCGGCGCAAGAGTCGCTCCAAAGTCTGCTCCAGTTGATCCTCGTCGCCCTTCATCCATTCCGGGGGAATTTGCCGAATCGCCTGATCCAGAACCATATCGGGAAAGTGCACCACGCGATCGAGCCAGGGCTGAAAAGCATCCAACGATTGGACATCTTCATACACCACGCGGCGGCCATACAAGCCCTGAATTGGAGAATCCGAAAAGCTCCAATGCTCTCCGTTGAAGATGAATCCGTTGTCGATCATTAGCGCGACGAAGCCCATTTTTCTTGGGTGCGCGCCGGAAGCCGGGAACCATTCTTTTAAGAAGGCCCGGAAGAAGATCGACTGCCGCCCATCGGAGTTGCCGGTCCATTTATCGAACACCAAGGCCGCCAGAAAATCGCTGCGATTTTGAATCTTGGCGAGCAGTGCGTCCGGCATAAAATCGTAAATGGCCATGGTTTCGGGATGACCTGGATGCAACGACCCATAGTGCCACCCGGGTTCAACCGCAACGCGGCGGGTCCCGAGCTGTATGTAGACGTCGGGATGCTCCTTCAGGAACTCCGGGGTCAACCGAATCAGCGCGAATTCCGGGCAGGCGATTTGCAGGTACCGCAAGATCACCGAAGCGATGAGCTCATTGACCAGAATCCGGCGATGCTGCGGGTTCTCCTGGAATTTGACGACGTAAAAGGATCCATTGTCCGCCTCGAGCAAATGGGCTTGCGCGCCGCCTCGCATCTTTCTGCTAAGGCTGCGCGCTGTAAGCGGCATTCGGTCTAAAAGTTGATCTTCAGGCCCACTTGGAACTGGCGCGGGTCGAAGGCGGAGGTGAACGAGAGTGGATCGGTAGGGCTCCCCCGGCGGCCCACGTATGGGGCCGGAACCTCGGCGAGGATCTTCGTGCCAACCGTATTGTTAATGTTCTTGAAGTTGGTGTGATTCAGCAGATTGAACCCTTCGGCCGTAAATTCAACATTGCGAACCTTGTCCGCGCTGAACGGAAACTTGCGCGACAGCCGCAGATCGAGGGTATAGAACGCCGGCCCCCTGCCGATGTTTCGCCCCGCGCCCAGTGGTCGGTGCGTAGTGGTATGGTCGTCTCCCGTCGATTGAAGATTGGGTGCGAACACATCGAATCCGGCCAGAAGATTGAACGGACGCCCGGAACTTGCGATCGCGATCGGAGCGACGGTCCAATCGCCGATCAGGTTGTTCAACAACCCTTCTCCGCTGCCGGTCTTGATGCCAGAATCAATCACTGCATTCGCCACGAAACGGTGCTTCTGGTTGAAACTGGAAAGCGCCCGGTCGCCGCGGGCGTTCAACTGATCCTGCGGCTGGAAGTCGCTATTGAAGTCTGTAGTTTCGTCAATCGCCTTGCTGAAAGTGTAATGCGAATTAAACGTAACATGATGGCTGAAGCGCTTGGTGGCCTGCAAAATCATTGCGTGATAGAACGAATTCGCGGTCGATTCCAGCACGTTATTCTGTAAAATCGTCGGGTCTTTGTAGCCGAACGTCGGCTGCCCGACCGCTGGCTTGCTGGTGTAGAAGAGATTACGGTCGAGACTTCGAATTTCATGCAAGCCGCGGTTGAACTCGTACCCGATCGAAAGCGCATAATCTCCGAAGGCGTGCTCCATCTCAAAGCTTGCCTGATGCGCATACGGGTTTACAAAATCCGGAACAATCCCGAAAATTACGCGCCCCACAGAGTTTGGGCCGGGATTTAAGCCGAACTGAGCAATATCGGCGCGGCTGATGGAGCGATGGCCAATGGTGCCGTTCGCGAATAGGGTTTGATAAATGTCGACGCTGGTGACGGGCAATCCAGTTTTCGGATTGGTCACGCCGGGCAGCCCTTGCGCCGTCACGAAGGCCTGGGCGATCTGCTTGCCATTGAGCGTGACCGGCAAGTCCGCCGCTTGGGCATCTATCCGCGCGAAGTAAATCCCATAACCGCCCCTGACAACCGTCTTCTGGCTGTCCCCGGGAGACCACGCGAAGCCGAAACGAGGCGCGATATTGTGCGGCTCCGTCTCGATTGGTTTGGGGTCCATTTCAAGTTCATAGCGCAAGCCGTAATTAAAGGTGAGGTGCGGCGAGTAGCGGTATGAATCCTGCACAAAAAAGTTGTAACGCTTGGTGAACCCGACCCAGTTGGGATCGCCGAACCCCTGCTGATAGTAGAGCGGCACACCCAAGCTGTAGGCCTGAAGCGCCGTGATGGAATCGTCCAGCGAGCCAACCAGCTCGGGATGCCCAAATGCCGCCAGCGCATAACCCAGATTGGTCGCGGCATTGGGATCGTTTTGTGCGGTATTGATCAGCAAACCGAGGGGCACGCCCGGGCCAAATTGAAAACGTCCGCTAAAGAAAGTCTCCGACACCACCGTATCGTGAACCGGATTCACATCAAAACCGAACTTCACGCTGTGCTTGCCGGATGAGTAATCGAAGTTCTGTTGAACCTGATAGTGACGTTCAAAGGTGTTCGACGGCAGATAAATCTCGCGTCCGAAGGAGCCGAAACCGGCGATGTTGATCTCCGGTCCGAAAGGGTCGGTGGGATGAACCCGGAAAGCATCGTATCCAAACATCAACCGCGTTTCGCTGATCCACTCGCTCGATAAAATGTACGTGTTGCTCAGCATGGCCGTGGCGTCGTTCACTCCCAAGCTGCGGCCTCGATTGAAGCCGATGAGAGCGCCAAACTGGCTGTTCTGATCGAAACTTTTGGTGTAGTTTCCGCGGAAGAAAAGAAAGTCTTTATCGCTAAACCGGTGGTCGATTCTGGCGGAAAGTTGATTGTTGTTTTCACTAAACGGAAAACTTCCGCTGTTGCTGTTAAATAAGGCCAGAGTGGCTGGATTATTAGCCGGAAGAAGTGCCTGCTTCAGACCGGCGACGGCAATTTGGGCCACGGGAATATTGATCCCGCTTAGAAAATCGATCAGACCCTTCTGCGAGGGAGTGAAGTTGTAGAAAGCGGAGCGGTCCTGAAGAATGGGCACAAAAGCCGTCTCGTGCCGGTCCAGACGCTCAAACGCGGCGAACACAAATGTTTTGTCTTTTCGGATGGGCGCGCTATACGTCGCTCCATATTGCGCGCGCGTGAAAGCGGACTTGCCTGGATCGAAATAGTTGCGCGCCTGCAAAGTCCGGTGCCGCAGAAAACCGAACAGATCGCCGTGAATCTCGTTTGTTCCCGACTTCGTGATGATGTTTACCGATCCGCCGGCGGCATTGCCGAACTCAGCCGTAAAGCTGTTTCGATTGATTTGGAATTCGCGCACGGCTTCCTGGCTTACGGAAGGCCGCACGCCGCCGGAATTTACGTAGTTTTCGGCGCCGTCGATGTAAAAACCATTTCCACGTCCGTTGCCACCGCCGAAGCTGAGGCCCGATTGCGGGCTCTGCACCACTCGGAAATCGGTGCCGTCCACTAAATCGTTCGTCTCCACTACGCCCGGAGTTTGCAGCGCGAAATCGAGAAAATTTCGGCGGTTGATCGGCAAATTCTCAATTCGTCGCGTATCGATGGTGGAAGCTTGTTGGGTGCGGGCGGTCTCCACCACGGGCGTCTCGGCGGTGACCGTGAGCTCTGAGTTCACCGCGCCTACTTCCATCGCAATCTTCAGCACGATGGTGTCTCCGACTCGGATTTCTACGCCTTCAGTTGTCTTATTGGAAAATCCGTTCGCTTCGGCGCGGACCCTATATGTGCCCGGAAGAAGTCGGTTCATGCGAAACTGGCCCTGTTCGTCGGATTCCACGGATCGGGTAAACCCTCTCACCGGGTCGGTGACGCTTAATTTGGCACCCGGAATCGCTCCGCCGCCGCTGTCGGTTACAGTGCCTTGCAGATCGCCAGCGTCCGTCTGCGCCTGACCGTATAATAAAATGCTTAGAAATAGAAAAACGAAAGAAATGCGGAAAATAAACATAATTGGCTCTTTAAGATGAAGTCTTTATCGTATCGTAGTTCACGTACCTCCCAAGGGTTCTAGTCGGAGCGCATACTGGATAGGAGTCACGTCTAAAGTAGTTGGTACCCGTCGTGCTCGTCGATATTTCGACTAGGCCCAATCTCTCTCACTTGGAGTTAAGAAAAATGGCGACAATCTCATTCTCGCGTAAAACCGCAGTTGTGTTGGTATTTGGCGTGGCGGCGGTGCTGCAAGGCGCCGATTCGCATGTTAAGACCATAACCATCCTCAAGAACCCTGGCGGGCGTGTCGACTGGGGATGGGCTAAGAACGTGATCGCTTATGACCGGCCCAACGGTAACTACTACGAAGTCTACACGATGAACCCGGACGGCTCCAACGAGGTCTGCCTCACCTGTAATAAGTCGCAGTTGCCGTCCAGGCACAAAGGCAACCCCACGTGGGATCCGACGGGCCAATGGATTGCGTTTCAGGCCGAAAAGGGCACTGCCAGCAGCGCCCGCGACATCCTGGGCAGCCCTGGCATCGGTGAAAACAATGACCTCTGGGTGATGGACAGTGGGGGCAATAACTTCTATAGGCTTACCGATGTGACTGTAGGAAGCGGCGGCGTTCTTCACCCGCAGTTTTCCCACAAAGGTGACAAGTTGTTTTGGGCGGAACAGATCAATGAGGCCGCTCCGTTCGGGACTGAGGTGCTAAAAGTAGCTGACTTCTCTGTACGGGATGGAGTGCCGGGCATTTCGAACGTCCAAAGTTACACTCCGGGCAACAAGCAATTTTATGAAAGCCATGGTTGGAGCCGCGACGATTCCAAAATCTACTTTGCATCCGATCCCGACGGAGCCAACCACGACGCGCACTTTATGGACGTTTACGCGTTCAATTTGAGCACGGGTACGCTACTTAACTTGTCGAACGATCCGTCGAATTGGGACGAGCTTCCAACGGAAGCACCCACCAGCAACATGGTGACTTGGATGAGCACCAGTGGGAACCCTTCGCCTGGGGCAGGTCGAAAGACGATTTCGGACCTGTGGATTATGAACCCGGACGGCAGCTCTAAACTTCGCATGACCTATTTCAATGCCCCCGGTCAGCCGGAATCGAACCCGGGCCAATATAGCGTAGCCGATATGTCATGGAGCAAAGACGGCTATTCCCAGGTGGTTCTCTTAAACATCAACCCAGCAACCTTCGAAAGCGTGATTGCAAGAATCGATTTCGATTGGACATCGCAGCACGTCTCCGCTGCCAGTTACCAGCCGCCGCTTGCAACCGGAGCGATCGCAACCGCGTTCGGCCGAGGTTTGGCACCCATGACAGTCGCGACACCTTCAACGAACCTGCCGGTGACTCTAGCAAACACGACAGTGACGGTTAAAGATTCCGCGGGATCCACCCGAAACGCCCCGCTGTTGCTGGTTTCCCCAGAGCAAGTCAACTACGTGGTGCCAGACGGGACATCCACCGGGCAGGCCACGGTCACGGTGACAACGGGCGGAATCGTGGCGTCTACTGGAACTATTCAGGTCGGCACCGTCGCTCCGGCAATCTTTACCGCGAACGCTAGTGGACAGGGCGTAGCTGCGGCTTACGTTCAGCATATGGGGGTCAATACCGCCCAGACCACACCCTTAGTTTTCCAATGCGATAGCAACGGTCTAAACTGCACCTCATCCGCGATTGATTTAGGCGGCCCGTCGGATCAGGTTTTTCTGGATTTGTTTGCTACTGGCGTTCGGGGTGCTGGAGGGGCCGGCGCGGTTACTGTTTCGATCAATGGAAAGAGCGTCCCGGTTCTCTATGCCGGACCCCAGAATCAATATCCCGGTCTAGACCAGATCGTAGTTGCCATTCCTCGCAGTCTCGCTGGTGCCGGCCAGGTAAACGTCACTGTCTCGGCCGGCGGACTAACATCGAACACCGTCCAGGTCAGCATCCGTTGATTTTCTATTCCTGAGTGAGCTCCTCGAAGCTCACTTTCGACGCGACATCGGCGTGCTTGAATTCCGAATTCTTCACGCCGATGGAAATCGATCTGCTATATAAAAAAACAGCTCGCACCTTCAACTCGCCACCGTAGTCCACGGGAAACCACAAGCCGTCGTCAAATTTTTGGTACGTCACTTTGAATCCCATATGTTTGATGTTAGTGCCGAGAAGCACCTTCACCATCACAGGTATGCCGATCGCCAAATGCGTGGTGACTACGACGGGCTGGAACTCAAGCTTGTCGACAAGAACCTCGCCCGCCCAGCAACTGTCGTCTTCGTCGCAATCTAGCCCCTTATTGCGTTGCGGTTCAAAGCTAATACTGTAAACCTGCCGCTCCCGATAAACTTCAGTGCCTTTCATCGTGAATCGATAGTTCTTGAGATGTTTAGTGGTTAATGGAAACATTTCGGGACTGATGCCGTCGCGCGAACTTTTGTTGTTGGCGAAATCGTTTGCCATGTTCTCCGCGATGGCTCCATCGATATCAATGTCTTTGTACTGGAATCCGGCGTGATCGTAAGAGATAAGCTTGCCGCCCTTGTCGTACTTGCCTTCGAAATGAGTCAACTCTCTTTTAGTTCCTTTGTCCGTAGGCGTCACCGTAAAATCGCGGACCTCTTCACGAGCTATTTTGCCGCCGCCCCGCTTCATGCGGACTAGAATGTTCTGGTGATACACGAACGCAGCGCGGACGGATTGTGCGCGATCCTGATTGTCGGCGACCTTCGCCATAATCTCGTCCGCGGTTTGGGCGGATGCGATCGCACCGCCTAAGATCAGCAGCATTGACCCAGTGAGTTTCACTTACTATCCTTATGGGAACCTTTTCCCGGCCCAAGATCGACTTGCGGCACGCCGTAATCGGCAAGCAGGCTCAAATCGTCCAGATTGATTGAACCTAGGATATGAACCACGGTCAGTTCTTTGGGACTGGTCGCGATGATGGCTAAGCCGCCAATCCGATTCGCACCCGCGGTCTGAACATAAATTTCTGCGTTTTCGGTGTCCTTCTTGTTTTTCACTCCGACGATCCGGGACCAGTTCGGACCCTTGAGCAGAGCGCGGACGCCGGATACATCCGCTTCGGTGTATTCGCCTTCCTTCTCAAATTCGAAGCTCTTCACGTAAATACCCTTGAGTCCCGCAACCACTTTCTTGATACGCGCCTGCTCGGGATCGCTTCCGGACAGAAGCCGGGAAGCCATCTGCAGCAGCGAGCCATCCAGCGCCACATCGACGTTGTTACTCGACTTGGATGCAAACTTGTCAAGAAACTTCAAATCGAAATCCTGGCCGTGTACCGGGAGGGCGGAGAGGAACGCAAACACTACCATTATGCTTTTCATATAGACGTCTTTCTTAAAAGTTGTTGTGTATGTCGGAGCTTGGCGCTAGTGATTCGCAGCGCCAACACCAGATGGTCCTTCGCGGCTAGAGCTTCCAAACGCTGCTGCCTGACTTGAAATCGAGCGAAGCCTAGGGGAATTGACATCAGCAGGATAATTCCCGCGGCGATCCCGAGCAGGCCGCGAGATCGGTGCCACAACGAGGGATGCGTGCGGGCCAGAACCCGAGTGACGAAATCCGGCGACGGTTCACTCCGGCGCAATGCCGCCCGCAGTTCCGCTTCGAGATCGAAATTTTCGTTTTTCATGAGTGAACCTCTTGCGACTTTCGTTCCAGCTTTCCCCGCAATACGGCGAGGGACCGGTGTAGCTGGCTTTTCACGGTGCTTACCGGCAGCCCAAGCGTGGCGGCGATTTCCGCTGGTTCCAGGTCTTCCTGATAGCGCAGCAGCATCACAGCTCGTGAGCGTGGCGGCAACGCCCCGATCAATCTTTGAAGGTTCGCCGCCAGCATCGGGTCCCGTGTGCTCTGTTTTGAAGAAGGCTCGGGAACTTCATGGATACCGATGCCAGGCCGCAGTTTTCGCCGCCTCGATTCGTCGATACAGCGGTGGCTGGTCACGCGACGCAGCCAGAACTTTACGTGTTCCGGAGACTCCAGTTCTTCAATCTTTTGATGCAGGTGAAGAAAGACGTCCTGCGCCAGCTCCTCAGCCGTAGCCCAGTCGCGCAGAAAATTCCATGCCAGTCCGAAGACCATCGATTGGTGCTGCTGAACCACTTCCGCGAATCTGCTGCGCTCCACTTTACTCAATACGCATGAACGGGCCTAAGAGGACGCGCTCAAGCGAAAAAACTAGTTCCAGACCGAGTTGAGCACCATCGCCAGACGATAGCCCGCCTTGGCAAGCTGCGCTTCAATAGCCTGTCCCGACTGGTCCTGGTACTTTTCCGTTACGCTCAGGTGCAGCGCTCCCGTTTTCGTGGTCTCGAGCGCGCAGTCTGCGCTTGGGTCGGGAACCTCAACGGGCACATGGGGCCGCAGTTTTCCGTAAGTCGCTTTTTCGGCAATGCGATGGCCTTCCCATAGCCACTGTTCGAAATCGGCTCCGTCTTTGCACCAATGCTCCAGTTCGTTCTCAAAGCTTTGGTCCACGTCGCGCGCGGCGTCGGCCGTCGCCAGCTTCCTCGAAGCGAAATCACGCTGGAGTATGTCCGTGTCCCAAATCGCGTGCAAATTGCTTTTGCGCGGCTTGTCGAAAAACTGTATTGGCACGCAATTCCCGCCACGGTCGTTGTTGTTGGTGGTGTGCAGCGGCTGGTGCATGTCGCCGACAAAATGGATCAGGTAGCGCAGCGCTTGAGCTCGGTTAGGCGGCGATGCAGTCTTGTCTTTGAGAATTCCCAGCTCATACTCCACTGCGTCGAGAATGCACCCTGGCCGGTCCTTGCCGTCACGTGATTCACCCACGGGCTCGCAGTAGAGAGTCAGATCCGCATTGTGAATTCCACGCGGGATGTCGATGTAGTGCCACGCGCCAGTTAATTCGGTTCGCTTTACATCGTCAGCCCAGGTCGAAGCGTCCGCCATAAGGTCAGCCTGCTTGTCCTTGCAATAACGGCTTAGAGCGGGATCCATCGGCTGCGAAGCAAGCAGGTCATCCACTGCGGCTGAGGCGCCCGGCGAGAGATGCGCCCGCGCGATCAGCGCAACAATCTGATGACCCTCGCATCCCCATCCGAAACACGCTGACGCGGAAGCCAGAATCAGAAGGAGACCGCGCATTCAGTTCGTGGCTTTTGGCAGAGGCGTGGTGTCGCCGGGGGTAATGCCCATGGCCCACTTTATCGCCTCGACCCACATGGTTTGGATATCCTTGCGGTCCCAAACTTCATTGCGGTGCCCGATCGAAGAATAAAATACGCGGCCTTTGCCATAATTTTTCACCCAGGTCACGGCGAAGTCCTTGTCTGTTCGATGGACGCGCTTGTCGGCCAAGTCGAGACCCGTGGTGTCCAAGCTCATGAGGACCCGCACTTTGTCGCGCGACCAATCTTTGAACTGGTAGATTTCGTCGGCGATCTGGAAATACGGAGGAAAATGGCTCGTGGCCGGGAAAGTGCGATCCTCCAGCTTGATGGTCACTTCCTTGTTCCAGGGATGCTCGTTGAAATACCCGCCGATCATCTCGCCGTACGCGGGCCAGTGGTAGAGAGTGTCGGTCGCACTGTGCGCACCGATGAACCCTTTGCCATCGTCTTTTATAAACGACTGGAACGATGCTTTCTGTTCTTCATCCATGGGAAGTTCGCCGGTGGTGTAGAACATCACCGCGTCGAAATAGTCTAAATTCTTCGCGTTGCCTTCCAGCTTTTTCTTGGTAAGCAGCTGTGTGTCCGTGCGGATGTATGTGTCCCACAAACCGGTTTCCTGGCCCAGGCGTTCAATTGTCGCTAAGCCGTGGGAAACGGAATCGTGCTGGTATCCAACGCATTCGCCGATTGCTAGAAGTTTCTTGCGTTTTGGGGCTTGCGACTGCGGCAACGCGATCGCCGCCAACGTCAGGAACAAAACCAACAGGCCGCATTTCTTCATCGGATGGAATCCCCCGGTCAGATTATTTCATCTGCCGAGGCGTATGGGCAAATCAACCCTTAACCAAACGTCGCAACGTAAAGGCGTCCGGACGCATGTTATCGTGTTCGAGCTTTTTCCAGTCGTCATTCACATGAATGATTTTGCCGCTGATGTGGTTGGAACGGTCGGAGGCCAGAAATAGCGCGAGCTTAATCTGCTTCTCGGCGGTGATGCCGCCAGTCAGCCGAATTTCCTCGGCGTCCTGAATTTCCGCCGCGCCGGCGCGTTCTCCCGCCTTCAGGATCTCGTCTGTCATGCTGGTATACGATCCGCCCGGCCCCAGGCAATTGATCTGCACGTTGTGCTCGCGCACTTCATCCGAGATGCTTTCCACCAGCCGGACAATCGCGGCTTTTGACGCTGCGTAAGGCGCGAAATTCGGGCGCGTGTTGGAAGCTCCGCCCCCGCTAAGAACGATGATCTTGCCATGGCGCCGCTCGATCATGGCGGGCAGC
>JANYJA010000146.1 GCA_025358575.1 Terriglobia bacterium | reverse complement strand
TCCGGCACTTGGCGGTTCAGCTTCGCGAACTTCCAGATTCACGTCGTCGCACAGTTCGCGATGAGCTGGAGACATTGCGGAATATGCCGGAATCAGAGCGCCGCTCAAGGTTGAACAGTGACGAGTTCCGCAACAGTTTCTCTCCTCCGGAGCGACAAATGCTCCAAGATGCTTCGTCGATTCTTTCGCCCAACGAACAGTTTTAGTGAGAATCTAAGCTGGCTCGTCTCACTACGTCCTCAAAATAGGCTTTCAGAGGCCACGAAGGAGTAATGATGAGCCAGCTAACCGTTTCCATAACCAGTTCTCAGATCGAGGTTTACCGCGCCCTGCTTCTTGATAAAAAGCGGTTTCTGCGGGCCGGATTGGGCCTGAAGCGGGATTCGGGAAACGAAAACCAAAGAATCAACGAAGAAGATCAGGCACAAAGTTCGCACGACGAATTCCTCGCGCTAAGTCTGAATAACCTCGATTATACGCAACTCCGGCTGATCGATGCAGCTCTCGACCGGATAGCAGCGGGAGATTTTGGGGTTTGCCTGGATTGTGATGAAGAGATACCAGAGCGGCGTTTGAAAGCCATAGCGTGGGCCAAATATTGCGTGAAATGTCAGGATAAGTCTTATGTTGAGGATGAGGAGTGAAGGGCAGGCTTACGCCTGCCCCGCTGAAGTCGGTTAGACGTGAGCGTCTAACATCTTCTGAACATCGGACTTGCCAACCGCGCCAACTCGCTGCTCGACGATCTGCCCGTTCTTAAAGAGCAATAGCGTCGGGATTCCGCGGATGTTGTAGCGTGCCGCCGTCTGGCTGTTATCGTCCACATTCAGCTTGCCCACCGAAGCTTTGCCGTCGTACTCGGTAGCGATGGTATCGATAGTAGGGGTCATTTGACGGCAAGGACCGCACCATTCCGCCCAGAAATCGACTAAAACAGGGACACTGGATTTCAGAACGTCCGAGTCGAACGCCCCATCCGTGAACGTCTTCGTATTGCTGCCTGCCATTTAACTAACCTCCCAAACTATTAGAATCATCTGACTGGCCATTGGATTCAAGACGACTCAGTCTCCGCTTCAATCGTAACATTGGGGCGCTATCGGTAGAATTTCAGGAGAGGCGTCGCTCGATGGTAAACTAGCGGGTTGCGGGCGGCATTCCTCTGAACCGATTTCTCCTTTACTTCTGTGCGGCCGGACTGGTTGTCGCAAGGTCCGTGCCTGCCGCCGAGCGGCAGAATTCACTCGACGCCAACAAAACGCTGTTCACCGTCATGGCCGCCCTTAATGCGTCCGGCTACGACGCCGACGCGGCTTCCGGGACTAATGACGCTCTGCGAGGGCGAATTCGAAAACAGGTGCAGACGGCAAATCCAGCGGTTTTGAAGGAGATCCGTGAGTATTTTGCAGCGCACGGGTCGGATGTCAACGCGTTTATTTCACTTGGACTTTCCCTGACTCCGGCCTTTGAATACAAGGTGCGTACCGTCGAGATTCCGCCAGACGCGGCCGCACTCGACGGATTTCGTCCCCTGCTCACGCGCTTCGCCGCCGACGCCCGCGTGGATGATTTATGGAAGGAGGCACAGCCTTCGATCGAGGCGGCCCTCGCTCGCTATCAGCCTCCAATTTCCGAGATGGTGTTGCAGGTGAACAGCTATCTGCGAAACCCGGCGGCGGGCTACTTAGGACGCCAAATTCAGATATTCATTGAATTGCTGGGAGCGCCCAATCAAGTCCAGACGCGCAGTTATGGAAACGATTATTATGTCGTGGTGACGCCATCGACCGAGCTCCGCGTGAACGATATTCGGCACGCTTACCTGCATTTTGTGCTGGACCCGCTGGGAACGAAATATGGGATAGATCTGCTGGATAAACGCGCCATTGGCGACTACGCCGTGAACGCGCCCGCGCTCGGTGAAGCTTATAAATCCGACTTCGTGCTGCTGGCAACCGAGTGCCTGATCAAAGCGGTGGAGACGCGCCTGACGGGCAACGCGCAAGCGGTTTCCGAAGCCTTGCACGAAGGCTTTGTGCTGACGCCGTTCTTTGCCGAAGAGCTCGTCAGGTATGAGAAGCAGCCGCAGGCGATGCGTCTTTATTTCCCGGAGATGGTCACCAAAATAAGTCTGGCCCGCGAGCACAAAAGGCTGGTTGATGTTCAGTTTGCGCCGGTGGCGAGAGTTCGCGTGGCGCACGCGGCGTCGGTTTCCCAGTCGAAAACCGATGCGAGCCCCGCCGCGCGCACCGCCGAAGAAGCCGAGCAACTGTACGAAAAGCAGGAATTAGATAAGGCCCGGCAGCTCTATTTGCGGGCTCTTGAAGAGCGCGGCCAGGCCTTTGAACATGCACGATCCTATTACGGGCTGGCTCGCATCGCCATTCGCCAAAACGATCCAGAGGTAGCCGAGCGCTTGTTCCAGAAAACACTGGAGTCTTCGCCAGAACCGCAGGTAAAAGCGTGGGCGCTGGTTTCGCTGGGAAGTCTGGCCAAGATCGGGGGCGATCGGGAGCAGGCCAATCACTTCTTTGAAAATGCCATGTCCGTGGAAGGCGCGTCTCAGCGGGCGCGGCAGGAAGCCCAAAAGGGCCTCGAAGAAACTAAACAACCGTAAGAATTCGAATCCAAGGAGATTTTCATGAACCGATATTTTCTTCGTGTTTTCCTGGCCCTTGCCAGCTTTGCCGTCACGATGCAGGCGCAGGCGCCGCCGAAACCGAAATCGCCAAAGGAAGTCGAAGCTCTGAAAGCCATGTTCGCCGCTCAGGATCCAGATAGCCGCATCGCGGCCGCGGACAATGTCTTGACCAAGTTCGCCGATACGGAGTTCAAGGCGATTGCCTTGTACTTTACCGCCGCCTCCTACGAGCAGAAAAACGATTTCGAAAAGATGGTGGTATATGCTGAGCGAACCCTCGAAGCCGACCCCAAAAATTACAACGCGATGCTGATGCTCGCACGCGCTCTCGCGTCGAAAACGCGCGAGAACGATCTTGACAAAGAGGAGAAATTGGGTCGCGCGGAGAAGTACGCAAATAGCGCCCTGGACATAATCAAGGACGCCACCAAACCAAATCCGCAGATCACCGACGACCAATGGGTGGACGCGAAGAAAGATTTGCAAGCCCAGGCGCATGAAGCACTCGGAATCGCGGCCATGGCGCGCAAAAAGTATGAGGTCGCCGCGAGCGAGTTCAAGCTTGCCGTGGAAACCCCAGTAAAGCCCGAGCCCGCAACCATGGTGCGTTTGGCGGCGGCCTATAACCAAGCGAAACAATATGACAGCGCGCTGGCGGTGCTCGATAAGGTGATGGCGATACCGGACCTGGTTCCCGCCGTAAGGCAATTCGCTCAGGCTGAGAAGGTTCGTGCCACGCAGGCGCGTGCGGCCGCGGCCCCGAAACCGTAGTCTGCGCAACGTGGCGGCAACCACTTGCTGACTCACGATGACCTCGCGGCGCTGCATGGAGTCTTGAGTTATGAATTCCGCGACCGGGAGCTTTTGCTGCGCGCCTTGACACATAGTTCGCGCGTGCATGAGGCGGCACCGGCGCGGGTTTCGGATAATGAGCAGCTCGAATTTTTGGGCGACGCGATACTAGGATTTCTGATCAGCGATCTTCTCGTCGCGCAGTTTCCGCATTACGCGGAAGGGCGGCTGACGCAGATGAAGGCGCACCTGGTGAGTTCGAATTATCTCTATCAGGTTGCGCTTGCGCTCGACCTGGGGCGTTTCCTGCAGCTTGGAAAAGGCGAGGAAATGAGCGGGGGCCGCACCAAACGTACGCTGCTCGCCGATGCTTTCGAGGCCGTGCTTGCGGCGATGTACCTTGACGGCGGCATCCCGCCCGTGCGCGATCTGGTGCGCTCGCGAGTGATGGGCGAACCGGGCAGCGCGCTAGAAGCAACTATTCCCGCAACGCAGCAGGATTTCCGCCGAACCCTGGAAGACGCAGCGCGCGCGCGCGGTCTGCCAGTGCCACGGTACACACTGGTCTCTGAGCGCGGCAAGGATTCAAGCAAGGTATTCACCATGGAAGTTCGCATCGGCAACGAGTGGACTTGGCAGGCCGAGGGCGGGTCCAAGAAGAGCGCGTCGCAGCGCGCGGCACGCGAACTCTGCGAGCGCATCGCCCCGTGAAACCATTCTGGCTGCTGTTGCGGCGGAATCCCAATTATCGCGCGACCTGGATGGGGCAAGTGGTCAGCGAAGTCGGCGATCACTTCAACAGCATTGCGGTTCTGAGCCTGACCCTGCATCTTACCGGGTCGGGACTGGCGGTGGGGGCGGTGATGGTTTCGCGCGTGCTGCCCGCCATTCTCGCGGCGCCGGTTGCTGGTGTTTTGCTGGATCGCATGGATCGCAAGAAAATCATGATCCTGAGCGATTTGGTGCGCTCCGCTATCGCTCTTTTATTCATTGTGATACCGATTTACAAGCAAACATGGCTTCTGTACCTGCTCAGCGGGATGCTCACCTTCGCCGCGCCGTTCTTCACCAGCGGGAGGTCGGCAATCCTGCCGCGCGTTGCGACGGGCGAGGAACTGCATAGCGCCAATGCGTTAACACAAACTACGTCGTGGCTTACGCTTTCGATCGGCACGATGCTGGGCGGCATCAGCATCATGCAGTTCGGATACGAGTGGGCATTCGTGGCGAATTCCGCGTCATTCCTTTTTAGCGCTTGGGCCATTTCGAGCTTGCGGTCTCCCATAGGTCACTTCCGTCCCGAAGGCGTGCCGTTAAAGATTGCGAAGCGGACCGCGTGGGGCCAAGACTTCTTCGAGAGCTTGCGCTACATGCGACAGGCGCCATTAATTCTCGCGATCGCGCTGGCGGGAGCCGGGTGGGCCACGGGCGGCGGGGCGGCCCAAATTCTCTTCACCCTGTTCGGCGAAGTGGTTTACAAGCGTGGCGCTGGGGGCATTGGATTGATATGGGGATTCGCGGGCATCGGGCTCGTGATCGGCGGCATTTCGGGGCACCGTCTAGGGAGGCGGCTCGGCTTCGCCGCTTACAAAAACGCAGTATTTATCTGCTTTCTCGTGCATGGTATTTCGTATATGCTGTTCAGCGCCATGCCGACGATCTGGTGGGCGTTGGTGTTCATCGTGCTTTCGCGCGTGGCCATGGGAATTAACTCGGTCCTGAACAAGACGTTGTTGCTGACCCACGTTCCCGATCAGTTTCGCGGTCGCGTATTCACAACGGTCGACATGATGATGAACGCGACAATGATGATCTCGATGTCCGTGGCTGGAATCGCGACGGGCGTTTTTCCGATTCGGACAATCGGCGTGGTGGCTGGCGCGCTGAGCACCTCGACGGCGGTTTTTTGGCTGTGGGGGAACCTGGCTGGGAGGATGCCCGAGCCAAGGCTCGAGTCGGGTGTGGAGGAGGAGTTCGAAGGGCCGGTGGTGGCAGCGTAACTGATCGCAAGAAAGGCTGAGAAACTCGGCTTCCAGCCCGCACTATCCGTATCGAAAGTGGAAATATTCCCCTCGATTGAACGGAGAGCGCTTCAGATTCCGGATAGCGTGGAACGGCTGCGGTTTGTTCGTCGATCTCTTCGGCGTCGCTTCCAGTGGCGCGTTTCACGTCGTTGTTGCGCGGGTCTTGCGATTGTTAGCACGGCGCTGATGTTCTTAAATCCAGGGACCAAAGCGGAGTCTTATCAACCGAAGCTTGCAGCGGCGGTCGCGCGGTCGGCAGGCGCTTTGGAGAAGATCTGGATCGTCGAGCGGCGCGACACGGAATCGGTTTACTCCAACGGGCTCCAGATACGATCCGACTACCTGACGCAATCGGCACCGCGAAACTATCGCACCTTCGCGCGCGGCTCGCTGCAAGCTTCGAGTGAAAAGCAATTACCGGCCGGGATCGTCTATCACACCACCGAGAGTCTTCTGATGCCTCTGGAAGCGGAGCGTAACCAGTCGCTGATTCGCAATCGCGGCGATTTGCTGAATTACGTCCGCAATGAGCGTCTGTATAACTTCGTCATCGATCGATTCGGCCAAGTATTTCAAGTTGTCCCCGAAAGCATGGTGGCGCATCACGCGGGTCATTCGGTTTGGGCCGATGCTAGCGCGGTCTATGTGGATCTCAACGAAAGCTTCATTGGCGTGGCTTTCGAAGCCAGTACGGCATCGTCATTTGAACCGAACGCGGCTCAGGTCCGCGCCGGGCGCATGCTGACAGACCTTCTTCGCGCTCAATATGCGATACCGGAATTTCGTTGCGTCACTCATGCCCAAGTCTCGGTCAATCCCGACAATATGCGGGTCGGCCTGCATACCGATTGGGCCGCCAACTTTCCATTCCGCGCACTGGGGCTGGCGGGTGGATATAGTCTGCCGGTTCCGGCGATTGAGGTCTTCGGATTCGACTATGATCCCAATTTTCTCGAATCGATCGGCGGATGGCCCTGGCAGGGGATGGTCGTGGCCGAAGAGCATCTGGCGCGGGATGCGCAAGCGCGTGGCAAGTCGCCGGGAGCATACCGTCAATTTTTGCAGCAACAATACCGCACTTTAAGGAGCCACTACCATGGAAGAACAGAAAACCGCGATCGGTCTTGACATCGGCACCAGCCGCCTGGTCGCCGCGTCGAAAGCCGCCAAGAATTTCCAGTTTCAGACTCAGCTCAATGCGTTTCTGACGCTGCCCTTTTCAAACCTTACCGCGCAAACGCTGACCCGCGAAAACATTCCCCACGAGGCGCAGGGTGATGAACTGCTGATTTACGGCAACGAAAGTGAGCGCTTTGCCAACATGTTCCATCTTGAAACGCGGCGGCCCATGTCTCGCGGCCTGCTGAACCCCGGTGAAACCAAGGGGACCGCCGTAATGCGTCAGCTTCTGGCCGCGCTGCTCGGCAGCGAGTCCGGGGGGCGCCGCCTGTGTTTCAGCGTGCCCGGTGCGCCTTCCGACGCGCCACACGACCTCACTTACCACGAGGCCACCGTCAAGAACATCCTAAGCGAGATGGGGTTCCTCGTCACAACCATCAATGAGGGTTTGGCGGTTGTGCTGGCGGAACTCGACGATACCAATTTCACCGGGATCGGCATCAGTTGCGGCGGTGGCATGTGCAATGTCTGTCTGGCGTACCTCTCCATGCCGGTGTTCAGTTTTAGCGTTCCGAAAGCGGGCGACTTCATCGACGAGAGCGCCGCGTCAGTAGCCGGTGAAGGCGCGACCCGGGTGCGCGCCATTAAGGAGCAATCGTTCCACTTCAACGGCTTCTATGAAGATAAGGTTAAGCAGGCGCTGACGGTTTATTACGACGATATGATCGGCGGCGTGGTGGGCGCGCTGCGGGATTATCTTTCTCACGCGCGCAATGTGCCGCGGCTGGATCGCGCGGTGCCGGTTGTGATCAGCGGCGGCAGCTCGTTGCCCGCCGGCTTCAAGGAGCGATTTGAAAAGGCGCTGACGAGTGCGGACCTGCCGATCCGCATCTCGGAAATTCGGATGGCCGCCGAGCCCCTCTATTCAACGGCGAAAGGCGCGCTAGTGGCGGCGCTGGCGGAGATCTAGCGGCGGTTCACTGCCGCGATTCCCTGACGCTCCGTGCTTTCGCGGTCATCTCTTCGAAGATCCGTGATTCTGCCTCGAATTCTTTAGTGCGGCCGAGTCGCCTGTAGGCGTTGGCGAGAAGGAAATGCGCGCTTGCTTCGTCGGGATCCAATTCGATCACGCGGCGATAGCTTGGGATGGCGTGCAGATAATCCCCTTTTCCCGCCAGAAGCCTGCCGAGGTCGAGATGTGCCTGCGCCAAATCGGGGCAAATCTCGAGCGCCTTCTTGACTTGGTCGATGGCTTTGTCGGGCTCCTGTTTGAGATTGATCAGGGAGTTCCCGATTTTCCAGCGGGCCAGGCAATGGTATGGATCCGCGCTGACTTCCCGGTTCAGCTCCGCTACCGCCTGTTCCCATTTTCCTTCAAGCCAGTAGACATTGCCCACATTGTAATGGGCCCCGCGGAAGCCGGGTTCTTTCTCTAGCGCCTTGCTGTATTGCACCAAGGCGCCGTCGTAATTTTCCATGCTCTCCAGCAGTTGCCCAGAGACCAGGTTTGTGAGGTAGGAATCGGGAGCCTGGGCTTCCAGTCGCTTAAGGGTCTCCTGAGCGAGCTTCATATACATTTGACCCAGTGCGTAGAGGGCTTCTACGTTGCGAGGCGATTTCTGTAAGAGTTTCTGGAGTGCTTCCGATGCCGCTTCCCGTTGGCCCAGAGCGAATAGCGAACGCGCGCGATAGAGTTGAGCTGTTTCGTCCGACGGATTCAAACGAATCGCTCGATCCAGCACCTCCCGCGATTTTGCGAACTGTCCGATTTGAAAATAGGCGGTTCCCAGCGGGGCCAGCGCTGTCGTCATCTTGGGGTCGGCGCGCATTCCATCTTCGAAAGATCGAATGGCGCTGGCGTAATCGCTCAGCTGAAAGTACAACAGCCCGAGATTGTTATAAGCCGGCGCGAGCTTAGGATCGAGCCTGAGTATGTCGCGATATCGTGCAATCGCTGTGTTCAAGTCACCGCTGCGTTTGGCGTCGAGCGCCTGCGAATATAGTTGCTCGACGCTGGTCTGCGGAGACGCCGCGGCAGCCGAAAAGCACAAGGCGGCGGTCACCGCGGATAAAACGATCGGCTTAAGGCGCGCCAACCTGCATATTCTCAGAAGTTCAATTTCAGTGCAAGCTGACCTTGTCTTGGCGTGTTTCCCTGACCCCCCACGGTCCCGAAGCCGGAGTTCGTGGGCGCGTAGTTTGAGTCTGCGCCTCCGAAGACAACCCGGTTCAATACGTTAAAGAACTCCGCGCGAAATTGAATATTCACGCTCTCCGTAATGCGGAAATACTTCGACAGATTCACGTTTTCATTGAAATAGGCGAAATTACGAAGATTTCCAAGCACGCGCGGCGCATTGCCGAAAGTGAAGTCGGCTGGCTGCGAGAATGCGGCGATGTTGAATAGTTTATCTTTTGCGGGATCGAAATTACTCTTGCTGAGTTGTGGATTGACCCCGGGGACAATGTTGGGCCGGTTGCCGCCGCCAAAGATCGGCAGCACGTTGCTGGCACCGACTCCGACCGGTGTTCCGCTTTGATAGCGCGTGACCCATCCGAATTGCCAGCCGCCGATCAGACGTCCGGCGATCCCCGGTTTGTTGAGAAAGCGCTTCCCGGTTCCAATAGGCAGCTCGTAAAGTCCGCTGATCGCAAGCGTGTGCGGGATGTCGCTGGGCGCGAGCCCATACTCGGCCTTGCGGTTGAAAGTGTTGACCGCGGCTCCGTTGAAAGTGCCGAAGCCGGAATTGGTGTTACTTAACTGGCGGGAGGCGGTATAACTTACCAGGACTTCGAGCCCCTGGCTGAAGTTCCTCTGGACCGTCATTTGAAACGCGTCATACCGCGTGACACCCGTCTCCTGAAAGTTGCTGGTGATGGACGAGTATTGAGGATACGGACGCAGAGCCTGGGCAACGCTTCCGGTGAAACCTGGATAAGGCAGGCCAATTCCAGCGGCTATGGCTTCGGGGCTGGTTATATCTTGTTGCAGTGTAGTGCCGAGGGAAAGGTACTTAGGATCTACCTGATTCAGATTTTCGAGGTTCGAAGGCAGGCGCAGGCCCTTGTTGCCAACATAGCTCGCGCTCACTACAACCGAACCGGGAAGTTCGCGCTCCACCCCGATGGTCCAGTTCTGAATATAGGGAGCGGCGCCCTGCCACCGGCCCGCGTAATTGACGGACTGATCGTTGCCGATTCCGGGGCGGAAGGGTTCGACCGTGGGAAGAGGAAACGCCCGGTCCCACGATCCGTAGCCCGGCGTGACTCCGGCGTCCTGCGAGATTGCGGCGTAGTTCCCGGAAGAGCCATTAAGGAAGTTGGTTTTGATGCGAGTCTGGCCCAGATCATTGGCGCCTCCCAGACCAAATACAATTCCATAACCACCCCGAACCACGGTCTTGTTATTGAGGGCATAGGCAAAACCAAACCGGGGCGCGAAGTTTTTCCAGTGAATATCCGCGATGGTGGACTTGCCGGAACAGAACTGACACTTGCCTGGCTTGCTCAGGGCTCCCAGGCGGCCGCCCGCCTCTGGGTTGGCAATGGTTGGATCGAAGAACGCAATGCGGTTGGTGTCTTCAGTGTCAGGGACGAATACGTCATAGCGCAGACCCAGGTTCAGGGTCAGTTTACGACTTAGCTTGTAATCGTCCTGGATGTAGCCTGAGACCGAGGAATTGCGAAAGATCCGGTTGGCTAGACCGGTGGACGCGGTTGCCGTATCCGCAATGCCCAGCAGAAAGCTGGCAAAAGGATGGCCGTAGTTGGCGAAGTTCGGCGAACCGGGCAGCGACGTGCTGCGGTTGCTAAACTCAAAACGCGCCGGGCACCCTTCGCAGATGGAAGTGGTGTTGCGCGATTGACGATATTCGAATCCGATGTTGAAGCTGTGCTTGCTCTTCACCCAAAGGACATTGGCGACGGTGCTGTCTCCCGGCTGGAAGTTGAAGTCGCCTTCAAACCCGGTTCCAAGTTGAACCGACGGAGCGACGGGACCGTTGAACAGCATTCGCGGGAAAGCGATCTTCGGACCTTTCGGCAAACCAGGAAAATCGACGCTGTTATTCGGCGGCCCCCCGACTTCCTGATTATTGAGGATTCGGAACCACAGCGTGCCGGCGCTGACGATCACATTCGGCCGCACGGACCAGGAATAGTTGGCGAGGTAAGCCGTAGTGGCAGACGGGCAGTTCGAAAGTCCGCTGAGCGGGCCGCTGATGTTGCTTCCGAGGAGGCACTGATTGGGGTTAGACGTTTTCCAATTCGTGAAGTTGATGCGCTGCGCCGCCGTGATGTTGTGGGCCAAATTGTAAGACCAGGAGGTATTGTTGTTTGGGATGCTCGGGATGCCCGGGCCGATGTTGTTAACCAATCCGGGACCCGTGGGCGTGGGAATCAGCGGAAGCACCTTCTGCGATGTGGCGCTGAAGCGCGAAGGGGGGATCACGTTGCCCGGGAAGGGGAGCCGCGTAAGCGGGTCGTATATCGGAATCAACGCGCCGCTCGAATCGCGCAGTTGGGAAAAGTCGCCATTTCGAAATTCCGCCGTGGGGACGGTGTAGCGCGTATTGAGGCCCGCCCCGCGAAACTTATACCAATCCACCGCAACGTTAAAGAATGTCCGGTTCTTCCCGTTATAGAGCTTGGGTATGCTCAGTGGTCCGCCAACGGTGAAGCCGTATTCGTTCTGCTTGTTGATGGAAGCGGTGGGCGAGAAAAACCCGCGCGCATCGAAAACCGTGTTGCGAACGAAATCGAAGGCGTTCCCATGATAGAGGTTGGTCCCTTGGCCCATGTGATAGTTCTTGACGCCTTGGCCCCGGCCATACTGGGCGGAAAATACCGATGTCAGAACCTTGAATTCGTCGACCGCCTCGTAAGGGGGATTAATATTCGTTTGGAACCCATTGGTTTCGAAGGAAGCCATCGGAATGCCGTCGAAGAGAACTTCACTGTTGAAATCGACACCGCCATTGATGCGGCTGGAGAAGCCATCGCCCTGGACGCCGGGAACCAGAAAGACAAAGCTGTCAATCTGCCTGCGTCCGCCGCTTACCGCGAGAGGAAGATCCTTGACGACTTTGGCTTCGATGGACGTTGCCACTTCCACCACGGCGCTGTTGATCTCCGCCGCCGACGCGCTTACTTCGACCGTTTCAGCCGCATTGCCGACCGAGAGCGCAATGTCGACCGTAGCCACAGTGCTGAAGGCCAGCCGGACGTCCTCGGTTACGCTGATCTTGAAACCGGTTTTCTCGGCGGTTACCTTGTATACGCCAGGTGCCAGCGAGGAGATTGTATAGCTCCCGCTCTCGCCGCTCGTGGCTTTCGCGGAAGCGTTCGTTTCCGTGTTCAGCGCCGTAACTTGTGCATCCTGAATGAAAGCGCCGGAAGCGTCGGAGATGACGCCGGATATGGTTCCCGTATTAGTTTGGGCTTGTAAGCAGGCAACTCCGGCAACCATCGCAAGCACTGCAAACGTCCGTCCGGACAGTGTTGAAATTCTATTTCCCAAGAGCATGAGCTCTCCTTCTACCGTGCACAACCGTGGTGGCGGTGAACTCCCGGTAGCCGTATGCTATCCGGTATTGGATTGCACATACAACGTCATTGTTTTATATAATCCCGTTAGACCTTTACAGATTTAACCAAAAGACATACATCGCATGAACACTCCAAACACAACCCGCCGAATGCGCCGCGTCGCGCTGATTTATGACGCCACGCTAGCCTACGATCTTTGCGTCATCCGGGGAGTTGCAGCCTACCTGCAGCGAGGCCCTGGGTGGAATATTTACATCGCGGAAAACAACTTGAAAGAGCAGCGGCTTTCCGATTTATGCAACTGGGGAGTTGACGGCGTCGTAGCCGACTTCGATAACCCGACTGTCGCCAGTGCCGTGGTGTCATCAAGACTGCCCGCGGTGGGCTTCGGCAGCGGCTACGGGTGGTACGCACCCGAGTCGCGGATTCCGTATTTCTTCACCAACAACCAAGCTATTGCGAGGCTTGCCGCCGACCACCTGCTGGATCGCGGGTTTCAAAATTTCGCATATTGCGGATACCGCCGAAACGCAACCAACGGCTGGAGCGAGGAGCGTCAACGCGAGTTCACCAAACACGCCAGAGCCCGGGGTTTTGCGTGCCACGTCTACCGGGGCCGCTACTGGAACAGCCCGCGGTGGGCGGATATTCAGGACGCCCTCTGCGCATGGCTGATCTCGCTTCCGAAGCCCGTTGGATTGATGGCCGCGAACGACAATCGCGCGCGTCAAGTGCTGGAGGCCTGCCGCGTGAGCGGTCTGCAGGTTCCGGATCAGGTAGCCGTGGTGGGCGTCGATAACGACGAGGTTCTTTGCCGGTTGTGCAGCCCATTGCTCACCAGCATTGAGCAAGGCGCGGAGCGGATTGGATATGAAGCGGCCAGCCTGCTTGATGGGATCATGCGGGGCAAGAGTCCTCTAAAGAAACGTTACGTGGTCGATCCGGTGGGCGTGGTGACGCGCCGTTCCTCCGATGTTCTCCGCGTTTCAGACCCTCTCGTGGCCAAGGCTATGATCTTCATTCGGGAGCATGCCTGCGAAGGCATCAAGGTTCCTCGCGTGGTGGTGGCGGCCAATGCGTCCCGATCCGGATTGGAGGCTCGTTTCAAGGCGGAATTTGGGCGGACGTTGCACTCGGCCATCCTCAACGTGCAGTTGGAACGCGCGAAATCGCTGGTAACGGAAACGAGTCTTTCGCCAAAGGAGATTGCCGCCGCCACTGGCTTTAAATCTGTCCAGCATATGAGCTCACTATTCCGGAAAGCGGTGGGGCTGCCGCCGGCTGCGTACCGCCGCACTCTGAGAGCGGGCTTTTTTCAGCAATCGAGGCCCCCTTACACCAGCGGGCCGGGATAGTCGGGACCCATCAGCCGCTCGTCGTCGGTTGCCAGCGTGCGGATGAGTTCCACGTTGAGGTAATCGAGCATGCCGGGCGTGCTGGAAAAAAAGTCTTTACGAAACGCGTTGCGCGCGCGATCAATCTCTGTTCGAAGAGCGCCGTAGATGTCGGAACGCTCACGTCCGGCTCGAAGGTCAGGCGCAAAATTCAGGCGCATTTCGGCCACGGCGACTCGCGCCATTCGCTGGGCGCGCAGATGAAGCTGCTGTTCGCGCGGCGGCAGTGCTTCCCACGACGCTGCCGTGGGTTTCAGCTCGGCGGACGCCGCTAATGAGATTAAGCCTTCCACTTTCGGCTGCGGCTTCGCGATCAGACCCTGCAAGTGCATGGCGGTCGCTTCGCACCAGAGTTCAACGGCGGCGGGCTGTTCGAGACCCGCGGCAAAGAAAATGGCGTGTACCGCGTCGCGCACAACCAGTGGATATAGATGAATTTTTGAGCCCGCATGACCTCCGATGGCCTCGGACAAAATTGGCGAAACTTCGGGCGCGGTGCCGAGCGCGATGACGGGATCCTTGGTGTCCAGCACGGAGAGGAAGGCCGCGGCTTCGGCGGGGTTCACGACCAGATCGGACGCGGCGAATCCGCGCGCAAATCGGAGCCGGGCTTCGGTCCCCAAGAAGTTGAACGTTGCGGACAGTTTGCACAGCGGCGCGCTCGCTTCCACCAGCAACTTCAGCGCGTCTTCCACGTTTGTTGTGGTGCGGAGACGCCTTACGAATTGATTGCCGGTCTCGGAAAATTCACGTTTTGCTTCCGCCCGTGCGTTCGCTATTGTCTCCTGCATCAATGGCTCTAAATCCGCAATTAAGTTCTGTCGATGCAGATCGATTATTTCCCGCCAGGATGCCATCACCCCTATGGTACTTCGAGCCCCCGCGAAGCGCGAAAATGGAGGCATGGAAAATCAAGTTGCGGTAGTGACCGGAGGAACTCGTGGCATCGGGCGCGCCATCGCCGAGCGCCTGCTGAATGAAGGGATGAAGGTTGCGATTTGCGGGCGCGCCCAGGAGGGCGTGGACCGCGCCCTGGCGGAGTTAAGAGGACACGGCGAAAGCGTTTTCGGATCGGCCGCGGATGTGGCGAAGCTCGCCGATGTGCAGCGATTCTTCAGCGCTGTTAATAGCCGCTGGGGCGGATTTGACGTTCTGGTTAACAACGCCGGCATTGGTTTTTTTCGGAGTGTCGCGGATCTCACGCCCGAGGAATGGCACCAGATGATCGACCTGAATCTTTCAGGCGTTTACTACTGCTGCCATGAAGCCATGCCAAATTTCCGCAAAAGAGATGGCGGGTATGTGATCAACATCAGCAGCCTTGCGGCGAAAAATCCCTTCGCGGGCGGAGCTGGGTATAACGCGTCCAAATTCGGCCTGAACGGTTTTGCCGAAGCGATGATGCTCGATCACCGGCAGGAGAATGTCCGCGTAACGTCAATCATGCCAGGCAGCGTCGATACGGAGTTCGGAAACGGCACTCCTGGCGCGGCGTGGAAGATCGCGCCTGCCGATATCGCCGAGATGGTGGTGGCGCTGCTTCGGATGCCCCGGCGGACACTTGTGAGCCGCGTCGAAATGAGACCGTCCCGACCGTCGAAGTAGCGACTTTACGGTATGATTCGACTTGTCATTTCGATTGGCACGCGACGTGCACTCTAAGCCGTGAGAAAGCATGTGGGCCACAGGCAGGCGGGAGACGAAAAAGATGGTGCGGGTTAACAAAACTTTAGATCCAACGCGAACGGGTCATGACGCTGAGAAGCTTAACAGCGATTTGCATAAGCGCATTGTCGGGCAAGACGATGCGATTCAGGAGATCGTTAGCATTTACCAAACTTTTCTGGCCGGAATGAGCAGCCCCGGCCGGCCCATTGGCAATCTTCTCTTCCTTGGACCGACCGGTTCGGGGAAGACCCGGCTCGTCGAAGCCACTGCGGAATCAATGTTGGGCGATATGCGCGCGGTGATTAAGATCGACTGCGCCGAATTCCAACACAGTCACGAGATTGCCAAGCTAATCGGTTCGCCTCCGGGCTATTTGGGACATCGTGAAACGCATCCGCTGTTGAGCCAAGAAGTTTTGAACCAGTTCCACACGGACAAATTCAAGGTGAGTTTTGTTCTGTTCGATGAGATTGAGAAGGCGAGCGATGCCCTTTGGAATCTGCTTCTCGGAATCTTGGACAAGGCGACTCTCACGCTCGGCGACAACCGCCGCGTTGATTTCTCACGGGCCATGATTTTCATGACTAGCAACCTGGGAGCTTCTGAAATGGGTTCCATCTTGCGTCCCAAGCTGGGATTTTCTACTGCCGAGTCGGATCGGCGCAATCGCGAAGGCGTGGTTGAGGCAAGCATGAAGGACAAGATTACCCGTTCAGCCACGGAATCCGCCCGGCGGAAGTTTTCTCCAGAATTCATGAACCGTTTGGATAAGGTGGTTGTCTTTAGGCCGCTTGGCAGCGAGCAACTCGAAGAAATTCTCAATATCGAATTGAATTTTCTTCAGCAGCGTATTTTCAACTCGTCTTCCGCCATGCCGTTTGTGTTTAAAGTCGCGCCGGAAGCTCGTGCTTACCTGTTGACCGAGGGTACTGACCTTAAATATGGCGCGCGCCATTTGAAGCGCGCCATTGAGAGGGAATTGGTTCATCCTCTATCAAACCTGGTGGCTTCGGGACAGATCCGCGGCGGAGATCTAATTAAAGTTGATTTCGATCCCGTGCTCGGTGGCCTCGCTTTCGTAAAGGAAGGTGAAGACATGCCAGCGTACGCGATGATTCAGATGATCGATACTTCGATCACCATGCCAAGTATGGCGGCTGCCGTCAGCCAACAAGTCGAGACACCGCGCCAAAACAGCGCGAAGTCCTCGCGGCGTTAGCTCGTTTACTCTTTCATGATGCGTGCCAGACCCTTCATTTTGCCTTTCAGTTCTTCGCTGGCGTCGGTAATTTGATTGGTGTCGTAGATCACGCGCGGCGTCAGGAAGATTATAAGTTCTGTCCTGGATTTTGTATAGTTGGTGGTCCCAAATGCACCGCCGATCCACGGGATTCTGCTAAGAACGGGTATTCCGGCTTTGCCCAACGTGGTGGCTTCCTGAATAATTCCGCCGATCGCGATGGTATCCCCGTCCTCCACCGTCACTTGTGTGCTGACCGTCCGTTTGGAAAAAGAGGGGGAATCGATGGTGCTGGTGACATTCGGTTGAGGGGCGCTCACTTCCTGATCGATCACCATGGTCACGACGCCGCTTGAATTTACCCGGGCCAAAATATTGAGCGCGACTCCGCTACTCCGGTTGGCCACTGTATTAGTGAATTGTGAGGTCCCGTTGTTTGTGATCCCAGGTGTAACTGCTTGAGAACTCAAAGTTGGAACATCAACGCCCACATCGATAGATGCCGGAAAACTGTCAGTCGCAACAATGCTCGGAGCGGAAATAATTTTCGCGTTCGTCCGACTCTCCTGAGCGGTTAAAATACCCAGCAGCTCGCGGCTATGGCCTACTAATAAACCCGCTGTCAGTGTGGTTTTCCCGCCGATTAAGCTGCCTAGCAACTGTCGTGTTGTGCTTCCAGCGCCGCTGGTTGCGTGAGCTTGCAGGTACGCCTCAACACCACTGGCGAACGCGCCCGTCAAATCCACTTCGTAAATCTTGGCCTCGATCAGCACCTGACGCGGAGGGATGTCCATCTGCGCCAGCAGTTTCGAAATCTGCTCCCAATGTTGCGGCGTTCCTTGAACCAGCAGCGTATTATCGAAGGGATTGGGAATGATCCGGGGCAGATTGCCTTGAGTGCCATAGGAATTCGATCCGAGGAACGACCCGGTAAGATCGGTGCCGCCCGCAATCCCAGTCGCGGTTCCCGCTGCCGTGGAGGCCCCCCCAGCCGGTGAACCCGCCGAAAAAACCCCGTTGATACCCCCGGGTTGTTGTTGCGGATACCCGCCACCGGGATAACCACCGCCGCCATTGTTTCCATAATTGCCGCCGCCATAATTGCCGCCGCCGAAGTTGCCACCACCGTAGTTGCCACCACCGTAACCGCCAGAACGGCCGCCTTGCAGACCCGCTCCGTAAATTCCGTTTCCGCCGGGGTACTGACCGCCACCGTTGTAACCGCCGCCATAACCGCCCCCGCCGCCGTAGCCGCCACCGTAATTGCCCCCGCCGTAGCCCCCGCTATTCAACCCAGGACCGCCATAAAGCCCGCTGATCACCGCACCCACGATTTCCGCCCGCCCATACTTTAGCCTGTAGAGATAGTTGTCAACCGAACCAGCGGTGAGCTTCACTGGCACATCTAATTTCTTAATCCAGTTCTGAACTTCGGTGAAGACTCCGGCGTTCGCCGACACCGCCAGCACCGTATTGATTCGGTCGATGGCTAAGAAATGCACGGGTGAACTTTTGTCCGATAACGACAGGGCCTTAAAAATGGTCTCCAGTTCTTTCGCTATATCCGTAGGTCTACCGTTGGTGACGTCGAACAGGTGCACTCGCTGGCCCGCAAGTGCGTCGCTGTCGAAGAGAGCGATCAGTTCCATGGTGCGTTTCATGTTGCGGCTGTTGTCTTGAATCATCAACAGATTCGCTGGATCGTAGACCACTACCTTCGCGCTCTCACCTAGGAACGGTTCGAGCAGCTTTTGCACTTCCGCCGCCGTGACGTATTTCAGGAACACCAGGTTAAGCACCGCGCTCTCGTCGTCCGGGAAATCTTTTCCATTCGCCTGCGGGCTGATGGGCACATGCGAGGCGTCGGCCGCCGGTACAATGCGAAACACGTTGCCCACCTGCACCATGGCAAATCCATTCATCCGCAAAATGGTTTCAAGCAGCGGCCGCAGATCCGTGGAGCGAACCTGCCCATAAGTGTTGATAGTGACGATGCCCTTTACCTTGGGATCAAGGATGTAGTTGATCTTGAGATCGCGCGCCAGCAGATCGATAACCTCCACCAGCGAAGCATTAGTCAGGTTCAAGCCGCCCGGAACGGTGGGCTCGGGCTGCGCGGGCTGAGTGGTTACAGGCGGGGTTGCTACGGGGTTGACGGTAACCTGCGGCGCCGGTGTCTGCGCCGCTGGTGCCGCGGCTGGAACGGGAGTTGGCGGATTCTGCGCCAGAAGCAGCGCTGTGCTCAGTGTGGCGATTGCAATGCGCTTTAGCATTCCGCGCTATTTCCCGGCGACGCGGGTATTCTTCTGGTGGTCCAGGACGGCCTGTTCCTCAGCCGTCAACGCTGTCCTCTTCTTCTGCCACTTCGTCACGCCAAACGGACTCGTCTTTTCAAACCGCACGGTGTCGCCGTCTTCGGTCGCTTTAATGGTGTCGTCAACACGCTGCGTCACGGGAACGGATGGCTTGTCCTCCACCTTGGAGATGCCGAAGGGTGTGTTCCGGTAGAGCCATTTCTTACCCGCGGCATCCGTATACCGGAAACTTCCGTCATCGGTGGGCGTCGCGCCGCTGGGAATCTGAGTCTCCGTGGGCTGCGCGACGGGCGCGGCTTTCCTGACGGTCTTCTTTGCCGGCGCGGCGCTCATTCCCACCGCGATTAACGCGACCACAAAAATCTTCATCTGTTTTCTCCTTAAAGGACCAGACGCGAGGCGGGTGCGAAAAGTCGAAGGAATTGAAAAATAACGACGAAGGATTACTTGACGGCGACCCAGCGGCAGGCTTTGCCAAAGGGCGTTTCCGAGTATTCCTTGCGCATGCCATCGACTACCGCGCCTGCCGGCGACGTGTCTCCGGGCTGGCAGGCCTTCATCTCGGCGCCAATTGAAATTCCTGGTGCCGACGGCTTTACTGGCGCGGGCGCTGCCGATGAAGCCGAAGCCGCTGCCGGTCCTGAGTTCGCGGCGATCTGTTGCGCGGCAGCATCGCCACTGTGATCGCGGAGCTCGTCCATGCTTTTGGTGATTACTTTGTCTTCCCAGCCAAGCGTGACGTTGTCGCGACTGGCGGTGATCAATTTAAATTCGCCGATGCTCTCTCCCAGGTGCACGCCGCGCGTGCGAGCGCCAGGTTTTTCGCTCATCACCACCACCGGGCCGCTGGGCAGTCCCATCATTCCGTACGCCAGTGGCAGCGCCGGCATGGGCTTCGGCGGCTTGACCACCGGCGCTTCCACAATCACCGTCGGGTTGCGATCTTTGGCGAAAAGCATCTTCTGCACCACCTCGTTATAACTGGTTGCCGTAAGAGGTTGTGGCGGCGTTATTGACGAAACGGGCGGAGGCGGTAGCGGTTTGATCTTCGCATCCCGCAACGCCTGCTCGCTCGCTTTGCTTTCCCTCCACGACACATTTACGCGCCACCCAAATATCGCGATTAACGCTACAATCGCGATATTCAAAAACATCAGCTTGCGCTTCAAAACAACACCTTCTTTTCCGGCACGAGTTTACGCGGCACAATTCCGGTCAGGGTCATGCGCACTGCAACGGTCTTTTCTTTCGTGTTTCCCGCGGCGACGTGCAGGCCCGCGGGCGTGATCAGTTGTTCTTCATGCGTCAATGCGGCCAGGAAGTTGATCAGTTTCTCGATGGGGCAGTTGAATGTGATGGAGGCGGAAACTTCTCCGTAATCGGAAAGCTGGCGCGGCGACCCGAAATCGCCGCCTCGGACATCGATGCCTTCCGCCTTCCCAACGCGCGCGGCGGCGTCGAGAAGTGCCGCCTGAGCCTGAGCCGCCGTGGCCGCGGTAATCACGCCGCGCTCGCGCAATGCTAAATCGCCATTCACTTGTTTCAGCACCGCTTCTTTGCCAGGCACCGACGCCGCAATCTCCCGCAAATGCGCCAGGCGTTTTTCGGCGAGAGCCGGGGAATTGTCCGCCGCTACTACTTTGGGCTCGGAATCCCCCCGAAAGGTAAAAAACAAAATAACTGGCACTGCCACCGCTAGCATCACCAAAGCACGCCGGTCCCGCGAAGTCATCACTGTCGCGCCCTCCGCAGTGTTTTGATGCGGAAAATTTCACTAGTCTGTGTTTTGACCAGCGACGTCGCAAACTCAGAATTCTGGAAGTAAGGCGAACCGTCGAGCAACTTGAGCAACGGGGATGCCTGCTCGGCTTCACCGCTGATCAGAACGCTGTCGGGAAGAATCTCGATAGAGTTCGTCCAGACCGCGGGCGGCAGCAGACGCGTGAGTTCGTTGAGCACATCGAGGTCGGCTCGAGCCCGTCCGCGGGCCTCATCGAGCACCCGCATGCGGGCGCGGTCGTGATCGATGTTTTGATCCAGCGCCGCCGCTCGTTTCGCCGCTGGCTCGAACTTCGCGATCTCTTCACGCAGCACTCGCAGGCGCGATCGCTCCTCCATGGCAGGCGTCGCGATCAGGATACCCGCGAGTATCAAGGCAACCGCGGCGATGCCGACAGTAAACCAGATCAGTGACCGGCGGTGCACCGCGCGACGCTCCGCCGGGAGCAGATTCACCGGCGCCGGCAGCCACCGGCAAGCGCCCGCCAGGGCCGTTGCGAAAAGCAGAGACGGCGCGGGCACTCCAGTCCTCGAAGGCGGCAGCAGAGTTTCAATCGGGATCGCCGGAGTCTCGGGCGATACCCGGAGCTCCGCGCGAGCCAGCGCCGTCGCGCGTTCCACCGGCAGCTTGAAGATAGATGAAAAAACCGGCTTCGATTCGCTCTCGCCATAAATTTCAAAAGAGCCGCTGGCAGTTTCGGCGTAGGCGACGAATTCTTGCGGCGGCGGATGCAGCACGCGGACTGCCGCGTGCAGAGCGGCCGCTGAAAATGTGAAGGAGGCGACTGCGATTCCGGCATCGGCGAACAGCTGCTCGTAATCGCTCAGCGTAACCAGCCGGATAATCCCAACCAGCGCGGGAGTTTCTTTTCCGCCGCGCCGCGTCTTAGCCCAACCGAAGCAAACGTCTTCGTCCCCGTAAGGGTGCAGTGCATCCATCTGTAACGCGATCGCGGATTCGCGGTCTTTGGGGGGAACACCGGGCAATGGCAGAACGCGCACAATCACGTCGCGTCGAGGCAGCAGCACCGTCGCCGCGCGATCTTCGTGATGTGTCTTCAGGAAGCGGTGATACTCCGATCCCCATTCTTTGGCGGGACGTTTGCGAAAATCCGCAATCTCGATTTCACCCGCCACCTCCACGCCGGATGGCCGCACGCGAACCAGCGCGACGCGCAACGACTCCTCACGAATCTCGATCCCGACGCCAGTGCCAATAGCCAGCGCCTGGTTAGCGCGGGTGCGTTTGGCACCAGGCTGAACGGCCGCTTGCGCACTCTCGTTCAGTGTCGCGGCGCTACTCACGGTCATACCATCTGAGCGTTTGCTCGGGAGTGTCCACGCTTGCCAGTCCGAATTTAACCGTCGCCGCGACCGTGCGTTTCAAATCGGATAGCCCGCCGTTTGGCAGCCGCAGCCTGGCCGTCGACCGCAGAGTATAAATGCTATTTCCGCCGATGTGAAGCCGCTGGTACGGGCCCTCTTGTCC